>JAUVQW010000006.1 GCA_030597945.1 Actinomycetes bacterium | reverse complement strand
TAGACATCCTTATCTTTCTGCCACCACTGTAAAGATTTACCAATTGGCCTATGATTATTTCAAGGCTGCTGCCGTCTCCAAGAGCCGAAATAGCCGCCTTCATCCGGCCGACATACCCATGATGATCAGCTCCCCAGATATCGATTATCTTTGTAAAACCCCTTTCGATCTTGTCCCGATGGTAGGCGACATCGGCACCAAAATATGTCGGCTCTCCGTTTGCCCTTACAAGTACACGGTCTTTGTCATCACCATATTCTGTTGTCTTCAACCATAAGGCACCTTCATCTTCGTAAGTGTGGCCTGTCTCTTTTAACTGCTCAAATGTTTTCTCCATATAACCTGAATTGTGAAGTTCGCGCTCTGAAAACCATTTATCGAAGTGGACGTCCATGCCATTTAGAATCGATTTCAGATGATCCAAGACTTGATGGTAAGCACGTTCTAAAAATATCTCCGCTTGTTCTTCAATAGACATATCGAGAAAACGGTCGCCATCTTTATCGATGATTTCCTTCGCTATCTCTTTAACATAATGCCCTTGATAGCCTTCGTCTGGAAATTCGATTTCCCTTCCAAGTCCTTCCTGGTATCGAGCAGCAACTGAGTGGCCAAAAATTTTCATCTGATTACCAAAGTCATTTATGTAAAACTCGCTCTCAACATTGTAGCCAGCGGCCCGAAGTAGTCTTACGAGAGAATCTCCAACGGCAGCCCATCGTCCATGACCTACATGCATCGGACCTACGGGGTTAGCGCTTACAAATTCTACCTGTATCTTACCAGTCTTCTCATCTGCAACATGGCCGTACCTCTCTTTTTTTACGCAAATCTCCTTTAAGGAATCGTATAGAGAACTCTCGCTTAACCAGAAATTGATAAATCCTGGCCCGGCAATCTCGATTTTTTTAAAAAGCTCTGATTCGCTAAGATCACCTGCTATGATCTCGGCGATCTCGCGCGGATTTTTCTTAAGCTTGGAAGCGATGATAAGAGCAGAATTTGTAGACCAATCTCCATGGGCTTTATCTTTTGGCTGTTCTAGCTCAATCTCAAGCGAGCCTTCCCATTCTATTTTGCCACTCTTTCTTAGATCATCTACTGATCCGTTGATGAGATCGATTATCTTATTTTTGATTCTGATGCCTTTCACAGAAGATGTCCTATCTTTATACCAAAAAAGAAGGAACTATGCAGTATATATTCGAATACTAAAAAATCGTAGAGAGAACTAAAAAAAGGTATGTTCGTTTTGTAAAACGCTCGACAGAATTGCCATTCTTTGTCTTCGATGATCAAGGACGTCGATCAAGGTTGCGACTTTTGCACCCAGCTCAGGTGGAATGACAGATCCATTGCCCACCGAGGAGTCTGTCCGTATTAGACCGTCATTCGTTAATTTTTTTAACGCATCCTTTATCTCTATTTCGGAATATCCGAAAAGCTGGGCAAACTCCTTGTCTTTCAAAATCATTTCATTATTATAAATGTGCAATACGAGATCCCACTCAAGAAGTGATCCAATATATTTGTTGATAAATTCTTTCAATTCCTTTTCTATCATTAGGCAGCTTCCCTTTTCGCTATTCTTTACCGATCATGATGGAGGTTTCAAGATTAATCCTTTTCTTGAAGCTCGATGACGAACGATTTATTTTTATCCTTTCTAATAATTGTAATCGTGACCTTATCTCCAACCGACTTTGAGCTGATAGCGCCTATAAGGTCCTCGATGGAGGAAACGCTCTCCTCATCGACCTTGGTAATAACATCACCCTTTAAAAGGCCGCCAATTTCAGCTGGACTATTCTTCATCACTTTTTTAATAAATACACCACTTTCGCTAGCACCTTCGTCATCAGACTGCTCTTGACTTTGTCCCTTGCCTAGCACCCCCAAGAAGGGGCGGCTTACATCTCCTTTTTCTATGATCTCTGTAGCAATTTTTTTCGCTTTAGAAATGGGAATCGCAAATCCGATTCCTTGCGAAACGCCGGTATTACTATATATGAGGCTATTCATGCCAATGATCTCACCCTCTTTATTGGATAAAGCTCCGCCACTATTCCCTGGATTGATAGCAGCGTCTGTCTGGATCAAATCGGAGTACGTCCTTGGTGAGACGAATTCGTCGTTTACAGTGACATTTCGGTCCAAAGCACTTACGACGCCCGCAGTTACGCTCCTTTGAAAACCAAAAGGGCTGCCGATGGCCACTGCCAGTTCCCCGACTTTTACCCGACTCTCCTGGGCAAATTCCGGTACGGTAAGATTGTTCTTATCTACTTTTATTACAGCAATATCGGTCGCCTTATCAGAGCCGATAATATGCGCTTTCTTTTTCTCACCCTTAAAATTTACGATGATCTTTTTCGCATGAGCGACAACGTGCTCATTAGTAATGATATATCCATCTTTTCTGATAATAATCCCCGAACCGACCCCATCAACGTTTTGATTTTTCTTGCTCGCGGGAACCTTTTGTTCAGTCTGGATATTTACAACGGATGGCTTAACTTTTTTTGCAACGTTAATTACTGAGCCTTCAACTATTAATTTTTCCGAACTATCTGTCTCGTTTATTTTTGGAGTATTATGGCTGTTAAGAACATCGCTCGTATCGACTCCCAAAAGAGATTCGGCGGCAAAATAAGAAACAACTATTCCTAGAAAAAAACTTATGACCGCCGTTAAAAGATAATTCCTTCTAAGACGGTCCGTATATGAATATTCGTCTTCACCATAATTTTCTAAGTCATCCAATTAAGACTCCCCAATAGAAAATCGCATAATATTATTTCCCAAAAATTATTTTTTTATATCAGAAAATATTTAGGGGTGAAAGAATGGAAAGGATTTATGAAAGAGAGATGACGGAACTTATTTCTCTTCTTGGAGCCACCTTAAGATCGATCGAGTCGATCTTAGATCGCTTTAGTCTGCTCGCTACAGTATCAAGAGCTTTTGACGGGGTATTGTTTTCCTGGCTGAGGTGCCCGAGCAGGACTTTTTGCTCTCTTCCAGTTGTAAGTGCGATTATAGCCTCTGCCGCATCATCATTAGAAAGATGGCCTCTAGCGCCTTGTACCCTTTTCTTTAAGAATGGCGGATACCCACCTTTTTGAAGCATCTCCAGATCGTGGTTGGATTCTATCAGCATAGCATCATAGCCGATAAGGGCGCTGATCACCAAATCACTTACTATTCCAAGATCAGTAATGATAGCGGCCTTATGGTCGTTATTGTAAAAACAGAACCCTACTGAAGACATTGAATCGTGAGAGGTCGAAACAGAATAAATATCAAGGTCGGCTAATCTAAAATAATCGTTCTCGGGAAAGACACGTAAATTCATCTCTTTGAATTTTTTGGGAAGCCTGTCTATCACCTCGAAATTTACATAGATAGGGATATCGATCTTTTTGGAGATCATTTCGAGCGAAGATACGTGATCACTGTGTTCGTGAGTGATCAGGATGGCATCCATCTGGTCTAATCGCTTGTCTAACTTTCGAAGACTCTTATCGATATAAGAAATGGGTAGACCAGCATCTATTAAAATATTAGTTCTTGAAGTACTCAGTAAGATCGCATTTCCGCAACTGCCACTACTTAGAGAGGCTATCCTTAACATCAAAGAGTGTTGAAGACGTCAAAGAAAGCTAGGCCAAAAACGAAGATTATTACGACAGCTCCCGCTACCATAACATAACCATATGTTTGAACGTCGCCTGTCTGCAACGGACGTAGTCTCTTACCCGCTCTTAACGTGACCCAACCGACTCCGTTTACTATTCCATCAATTACATACTTATCAAATAATCCCGAAAATTTCGATACCCTCTCTCCGATTGCCGCAACTAGCGTTATTAATGAATCGATAAATCGGCTACCACTACCATCTAAATTACTCTTTTCTACTGAAGATCCTTCCTCGGCTTCAAGGCTATCTTCTTCTCTTTGTTCCTTTACAGTGGGGGTAACCTGCCTATATAGCCACATATCGACCAAGAAGGCAAATGTTAATCGGTTTACAAAGAAATTTACGCGAGCTACCGGCTTCCTCAGCCAGGCAACAGCGTCCCATACTGCGGTGGTTGATTCCTCAAAGCCTCTATTAATCCTATTAACACCTTCAGCCACTACCTGGAGGCCACGTCCCGCCTGGATGTAAAACCAGTCAAAATCGAAAGTAAGACGTCTGTGAGGTGTAAACATGGTAAGCGCCACAGCAAAAAGTATTGTAGACATTATACCGATCTGAGATACACCAAAAACTCTGGCAAAGGTATAAAAATTAGTCTCCGCCGCTGGTAAAGCAAATGGTAAATAATTGACTATGTACTGGGGTGCTACACCTATTGCCACGCAAAGAAAAGCGGTTCCCCCCATAGCAAGAGTCATATTTAGAGGCACTTCTTTAGCTATTGCCTCATTCTTCTTATTCGGCCTCAAAAACCCGAAGTAGGTGAACTTTAAGAAGGATAGAAAAGTACCGACTGCGGCCAACTCTAACATCATCTCAATAAGTAGATTGCTCTCGGCTGCCTGAAAGATCAAAGCTTTGCTGACAAATCCATTAAAAAGAGGTGCCCCGGAAATAGATAGAGAAGCCACAATAGCTGCGATAGTGGTAAACGGCATCTTTCTCCAAACGCCACCCAACTCAGTTAATTCATCAGTGCCAAGTCGATATATTAATGCGCCTATAGTCATGAAAAGAAGGGCTTTATATAGGATATGGTTGAAGAGATGGAATAAGCCACCGTCTATTCCTAAAGCACCACCCAGACCAATAGCTGCGACCATGTATCCAACCTGGCTGACTATGTGATAAGAGAGTAGTTTACGCGCATTTCCTTGAACGAGGGCCATAGTAACACCAAAAACCGCCATTGCCGCTCCCATATAAGCAACAAAATCCCAACCCGGCGCAAACCGTACTAGAGCGTATACCGCTGTTTTGGTTGTGTAGACCGACATAAATACGCTGGCAGTAAAAGGAGCGCTGGGATAAGAATCAGGTAGCCAAGTATGAATAAGCACAAAAGCCGCGTTCATACCTACCCCAAATAAAACCAATGCGAAAGCAGAGCCGGCTGCCATCGGGCCAATGGCGAGGGATTGTGTTTGCATAAAATGAATAAAAATACCGCCGATCAATATGGCGCCACCGATCAGATGCATGAGTAGATAGCGATAACCGGCACCCCGTGCTTGATCACTGTCTTTTAAGAAGATCAGTCCGGCAGAGGCAATAGCCATTATTTCCCAGAAGAGATAAAAGGTTAACAAGTCACCGGCAAATACCGCGCCAAGTGAACTTCCAACATACCAAAGAGCCAATAAGTGATGCCACGTCTCATTTACGCGTAAAGTGTAAAGAATGGCAAAAAAGCCGATGATTACAAAGATGTAGCCGACAAATAACCTGATCCTGTCGGCATTTAGAAAAACGACCTCAAATCCGATAAAATCTGCTTTCCAACTTGTTTGTATGTTAAGAAGCAGAACGTCTATTAGACCGAATAAACCTAGGGCAATTAAATATATCTGCCTTATCCGTCCCTTTAATACTGGAACCAGAACGGAACCTCCTAAGAATATCAGTGCTGGTAAAATTGCCGGCATCAGTGATGTCCCTCCTCGTCTTTGGCCATAATACGAGGCAGCAGCATTATCGTCATCGCAAAATAACCGACAGCAATAATTGTAAAAACTGTTTGCCATCCGGTGAACATCCAGACCGGATGATGCTCTTCTTCGTGAGCTTCTTCTCCCTCAGCCTCCGCCATACCCGGTTCCTCGTGGTCTTCAGCAACACTAGCTTCTAATACCTTGCTGGTATCGATGCGTCTCGAATCACCAGATTCAGACGCCAGCGCCATCGAAGATAATATATTTATTATTAAAATTATCATTAACAAAAAAAGTAATCTCTTCATTAACTACCTCCCACAAGAACCGCCGTAGCTCTCTGAGCTACAGACAAAGGCAACCCCGGCGCCGTGGCAAAAACACCCAATATTATTGACATAGTGGCCGTTGCCATAATCGGTACCAACATGGTCGGCACAGTTTCAAGCTGTCCTTTTGACGGCGTGAGAGTGGTTTCAGCTTTTTCAAAATAAGCTTTATACAAAATTGGTAAGAAATAGATCGCATTTAATATCGAGCTAGCAACTAATACCATCATGAAAATCGTTTGCTGCACTTCTCCAGCTCCGATACCTAAATACCATTTACTCATAAAACCCGCCAATGGGGGCATGCCGATCATGCCCATTGCGCCTATTGAAAAAGCCGCCATAGTTAGCGGCAAACGTTTGCCCATACCACCAAGTTCACTGATATTTTTTTTACCAGTCTCCTCGGCGATTATGCCAGCACACATAAATAATGTCCCCTTGGTAAAAGCATGATTAGCAATGTGTACCATCGCCCCGATCGCGGCCGCAGGCGATAAGAGCGCCGCACCTAAAACGATATAGGAAAGTTGGCTGACGGTTGAATACGCCAACCGCCTTTTTAAATTATCTTGTCGAATGGCAATAGTCGACGCCACAATAATGGTGACTCCGGCGAAAAAAGCTAGTATTAAATTCACACCCAATACTTCTAATAGATCGACACCGTATATGTTATAGATAAGACGCAGCACGCCAAAAGCACCGGCTTTAACGACGGCAACAGCATGGAGCAATGTTGAAACGGGTGTAGGCGCGACCATCGCCGAAGGCAGCCAGAGATGGAGCGGCATAACCGCTGCTTTTACCGAAACCCCGATTAAATAAATGAAGAAAAGGACCTTTAGAAGCAATTCTCCATTTGCCAGTGTAAATAGTCCGGGCTGGCTTAAAGTAATATTACCGCCAGTAATTACATATGTTATTACTATGGCCGCTAGAAAAAAACCGCCACCGCCCAAAGTATATATAAGATATCGACTTCCCGCTTTCATCGCTTCCTCAGTGCCAGAATGAATCACCAGAGGATAAGTAGCCAAGGAAAGAAATTCATAAAATAAGAAAAAAGTAAAAAGATTTTCCGAAAACGCTATCCCAAAAGCGCTAAAAAGGCTAAGCGAGAAGAAGGCGAAAAATCTCTGCTTGTTGCCCTCGTGCTCCATATAACCGATCGTATAAATATTTACCAAGACCCACATAGAGGATGACACGATACCAAACATCATTCCCAAGGAATCAACTCGGAAATTTATACTTAGCCCGGGAATCAGATCGACTACTTTAAAGTTATAGGCTATACCGTCTAAAACGCCCGGCAGCATCGAAGCGATAGAAACAAAAGCAATAACGCTGGCAACAGTTCCGTAAAGATTTCTCCAAAAAGTCTTATCGCCGTTTACAAACGTCAGAATGCCGGCCACTCCGGCAACGATTATCGGTATAATGGGTAGAAATGACTGAACTTCCACGTTAACCCCTCAAATACATGCCGATTACATTCTCTACCAAACGCATGGGCAGATGGATATAAAACCCGAAGACTAAAGTACCGAGCGCAAGGGTCAACGTCGGCACAGACATCACCCATGATGGCTCGACTTGATCGACTTTTACCTTTTCCTCATCCCCGTGTCCATGAACGTCGTCATCCACCACATGGCCACCGTCCGTTGCCAGTACGGGCTGCGGGTGCGCGTGAGGCGGACTAATCTCGCCTTCCGGATCTCGAAACCATCCATTCATAAGGATTGGACCATAATAAACAATATTTAAAAGACCACTTAGAACGATAGCGCCAACGATCACATATGCATAAAAAGGTGTTATAAGACCGAGCGAGCCGGCATCTAAAGCACCGAGTCCAAGCAACCATTTGGAGAAGAATCCTATAAAAGGAGGTACACCGATCATCGACAGAGCGGCCATCGTAAAAGCGGCCATTGTCAGCGGCATCCTCTTTCCAAGTCCCTTAAAATCCTTTATCTCTCGGAGTCCCGTCTGATGGATAACGGCTCCAGCCGCAAGGAATAAGGCCCCCTTCATTAGCGCATGGTTAAAGATGTGCAGGACGCCCCCGGCAAAACCGTTTACATTTAAAAGCGTTATGCCGAGTATGACGTAACCTATCTGAGCTACCGAAGAATAAGCAAGAAGCCGTTTGATCTCCGTCTGAGTGATCGCCAGCACCGAACCAAGTATCATCGTTATGACAGCTAGCACCATTAGAGTCTTTATCATAAAGACGTTGCTTACTACACTGATTCCAAAAATTCCATAGACTATTCTTATCATACCGTAAGCTCCGGCCTTTATCATGACGCCGGAAAGCAAGGCGCTAGCAGGTGATGGTGCTATCGGGTGAGCCACTGGGAGCCAGACATGAACAGGAAACATTCCCGCTTTAATAGCAAATCCAAGGATCAGCAGCCAAAATAAAGCGATTCCAAGCGGACCGTTTGTAAGGCCTTCTATTCCAGTCCCGGTAAGATCGGTAGTACCCGTAAGCCACCAGATGATAGCGACCGCGAAGATAACCGCTACGCTTCCCACTATAGACATGAACAAGTATTGAAAGCCGGCACGCATCGCCTGTTTTGTCCCTTCGTGCATAACAAGAACAGCCGAGGCTACTGAAAAGAACTCAAAGAAAAGAAGCAGGCTGTAGAGATTGCCGGTAAGGTAGATGCCAAGTATCCCGTATAATGAAAAAAGTAAGAATACATTAAAAAGGGTCTTTCGCTTACCGATATACTCGATAGCATAGATCGATGCCAGCACCCAGACAAAACAGGTGACCAAGGATAAAAATAGACCCAGTGAATCGGCTCTAAAAAATAGCGGGATATTGGGAATACCGATGTCTAGTTTTAAAGATATTGCTTCCGTATTGTTTACAACAGAATATATCCATCCAACACTTACTAAGGTCAGTCCGGAGATGACAGCAGTCGCAATCGCTCCTGCATCCTCTTTGACTCTTCCGATCCCCCAGACCAAAAAAGCTCCTACGAGTGGTATCAGGATCGGTATAAGAACTATCAAATCACTACTCATAAAGCACCAAACCCCTTTACGACGGTCTTGGATATTTCGATTATAGCGCCAGGAAGAACTCCGAATAAAACAGTTCCGATCACGGTGATCCAGATGACAGCCCTAAACATCGACGGCGTCTTTATATCCTCGGCTGCTGCCGGTTCCACAATATACATGTGTCTTGCGATATTAATATAATAGTAGATCGATATAACAGTATTTATTAGGCCGATGACCGCAAGCCACCAGAGACCCCCTTCAATTGCCGCCCAAAAAATCAGTGCCTTGCCCCAAAAACCTGCAGTCGGCGGCAGCCCGGCAAGAGCTATAAGAAATATAAACATGGTAAGCGCCAAAAATGGCGAACGTTTGGCTAGGCCATTATAATCCTCAAGCGTATCGCTGTTTCCCGAATCGGAAAGAGCGGTTACAATGGCAAAGGCGCCGATATTAAAAAATATGTTGAGCGCCACATATACTAGTATCCCAGATAACGCCCGCTCTGAAACGACAGCAAAACCCATAATGATATAGCCGGCATGAGCGATCGATGAATAACCGAGCAAACGTTTAATATTTGTCTGGAGCAGCGCCGCGAGATTACCGACGAACATCGTCATGATCGAGAGAACAATAAATAAGATCTTCCACTGATCGACAAATGCGGGAAATCCCACATATAAAAGTCTTGCCATTACAGCGAAGGCCGCCGCCTTTGGAATCACTGACAGATAAGCGGTGATCGGTGTAGGCGCCCCTTCATAAACATCGGGTACCCACTGATGAAACGGTACCGCTGCTATCTTAAAATAGAAGGCCACTAAAGCCAGTATTACCCCTGCCATCATGGCGAAATTAACGCTGCTAACGACCTGGCTACCGGGAGCAGTCAAAGAACTTGAAATACTGGCAAGTTGAGTGTGGCCGGTAAATCCGTATATAAATGAAAAACCGTAAAGCATCATCGCGGAGGCGATCAGCCCGAGTAGAAAATATTTAAGGATGGCTTCATTGGATTTTGGATCAAATTTCCTATAGCCGGCCAAGATATAAGATCCAAGACTGGTAAGCTCTAAGGCTATATATAGCATAATAAGGTCTGCTGTAGCTGCCATATACATGGCTCCCGCTGACGCGAATAATATTAGCGCATAGTACTCTCCCAGACTGACCGTCTTTAATTGATCGATATAATTTATCGATAACATCACGATCAGGATCGTCGATACCAATATCACCATCTTAAAAAATATACTCATGGGATCGACAATTAGCATATTCGCCGCCGTTGTCCCTTCTTCGCCGCTGATCCAAAGCGTCAGCCCTGCAGCGATTAGAAGGGTAGCGATGGTAAGAACAGCCAGAGGCACATTCTTGTCTCTCCAAAAATAGAGATCGAAAAGAAGGACCATCAGCCCACCTACTAAGACTACAAGCTCCGGTGCTAAGAAGACGTAATTAATATCTATCGACAATTTACGCCCCTCCCAGAGTCGCTACGACTTGAATTACAGTAGGATTGATAATATCTAACATCATCGCCGGGTAGATCCCCATGATCAGGATCAATATAAGCAGCGGTGCTACGTAAAAGATCTCCCTTGGGGTCGCGTCGAACATTTTAAACTTCTCATCGGTAGTACCAAAACTTATTCGTCTGATTGTCCATATGAAAAAGCCGGCAGTTATAATCAGGCCGACAGCGGCAATACTTGAAAGGGCGCGGTATACGGGGAAACTCCCCGAAAGTACATAAAACTCGCTGACAAAACCGCTTAGAGTAGGAAGCCCCAGAGAGGCAAAAGATATAAAAGTCCAGATACCGGCAATTATAGGAACGCTGATATATATCCCTTTTATATCCTCTATCATTCTAGTATGTGTCCTATCATAAATAAGGCCGACAGTAATAAAGAGCATCCCGGTAATTATCCCGTGATTAAACATATAAAGAACCGCGCCAGTTAGTCCGATGACCGACATCGAAGCGATTCCAAGCATCACAAAACCCATATGGCTGATACTTGAATAGGCAACCATTTTTTTCAAATCTTTCTGGACCATTGCGTTAAGCGCGCCATAGATAATGCTGATGACCCCGATAATCGCGACCAACAAGATGAACGCCCGCATCCCATCCGTAACCACTTGCAGCCCGACCCTAAGAAATCCATAGGTGCCCATTTTAAGAAGAACCCCCGCTAGCAAAACACTGATTGCTGTTGGCGCCTCTACGTGAGCATCTGGAAGCCAGGTATGGAAAGGAATGATGGGAACCTTGACACCAAAAGCGAGAAAAAATCCTAAAAAGGCAAGTTTTTCAACTGCTATCGGCAGGTTGGCGTCTGCCAGCTTCAACATATCAAATGTGTGCATACCCGAATAGAAAAAGATCGCCAAGATAGCGGCGAGCATAAATATACCACCGGCAAGAGTGAAGAGAAAAAACTTAATAGCGGCATACTCTTTTCTTGGTCCTCCCCAAATGCCAATTAAAAAATACATCGGTATCAGTACTAGCTCCCAAAAAACATAGAAAAGAATGAAGTCTAAAGCCATAAAGACCCCGATCATCCCTACCTCGAGAAATAGCAAAAGACCGAAGTACTCCTTTACTCTTTCGTAATTCCAAGAAACTGGAATGCAGACAAAAGTTAGCAGCGCCGTCACTATTATCAGCGGAAGGGATATTCCATCCACCGCCATAAAATAATTGGCATCTATCGCCTCGATCCACTTATATTTCTCGCTAAATTGAAATCCGGGTTCGTTAAAATCGAAGATAAAGAATAGATAAACCGAGCCCAGAAGGACCAGTCCGGTTGCTATCAATGCTATCACTTTTATAGCCAGCTCTTTGTTCTTTGGAGTAGCGATAATGATCGCCGTCCCGACAAGCGGAATAAAAGTAATGAGCGTTAATATATGAGCGTTGATAAAACTCAAGCGTCAACATCCTTTTTAATTTTCATAGAATCAACTCGCTTCAGCTTACTGTCTACCATTTCATCAGGTTAGCTTTATTTACTTCTACCGTTCCTTTGTTCCTATACATTAGTATCGCAATCGCCATAGCTAGCCCCATCTCGCAAGCCGAGACTACCATTATGAATATCGCAAAAACCTGGCCCCTTATCGCCTCAAGGCCAGAGTAGAAAGCAAAAGCGACCAAATTAATATTTACGGCATTGAACATCAGCTCTATACACATAACAACGATGATAACGCTCTTTCGCGTAAGCGCCCCAAGCAACCCTATCGAAAAAACACCGGCCGCCAATATTAACATCTGACTTAGACTTGTATCCATGCTATTCCTTCCTCGCCAAAACGACTGCGCCGACTAGAGCGACTAACAAAAGTATCGAGGCGATCTCAAAAGGAAGCAGATATTCTAAGAATATCTTTGTCGCCAAGGTCTCAGTCACATCTTCCAATTGAAGAACCGTCGTTCCCATCGGCCATTGAATGTTGGATACAAGAAATACTAAAGTGGCGAAAACCACAATCGTTGAAAGGTACATACTGGGTTTGATCTTTTTATCGTGGGTAACTTCATATCTTGGGCCGGCGGTCGTAAGCATGACTACAAATAAGACCATTATCGTGATCGCGCCGGCATAGATAAGTATCTGTACCACCCCAAGAAACTCGGCGTTAAGCATAAAAAATATGGCTGCGGTGCTCATCAAAACTATAAAAGCTGCCAATACCGTATGAATAAGATTCTTAGTCGTAGCCACACGCCAACAAGCTACTAACATTATCACCGCAATTATGTAAAAAAGTATGTTTTGCATCAGTTTAACTACTCTCTTAAAGAAGAATCGGTAGTATACTCTTTATCGCTCTCTTCTTTCTTTAGAGCGTCATCTTTTACTTTCGGTCTGCCACTATCCCATAGCTTCTGCGCCGATGGTATATGTTTATGCTTATCAGTCCAGCCTTCTTGCTCAATAAGATCTGCGGACCGGAGCAAATACTCTTTGTCTTTTATAAAATCAGCAACATGTCTCTCGGCAAGCTCATATTTTAAAGTGTGATGAAGTGTCCTGGTCGGACAAGCTTCTACACAGATTCCACAAAATATACAGCGACCGATGTCCAGATCCCAACTTTCCACTTTTCTTCGCTCGCCTGTTTGAACTTGTCCGGCTACTATCTTAATAGCTTCTGAAGGACATGACTCGGCGCAAATATTACAACCTATACAAGTATTGGTCTCACACGAAAGACAACGCTTGGCATCGATTAAAGCTTGTTCCTTCGGAAGGCCTAGATCGACTTCGTCATAGTTTGACTTTCTTTTACTCCCCGGAAGTTTGGGCATCTTGCCCCTAGATTCGTCCAAATATTCCGCTTTGACCATTGCCGGTATCGTACCTCGTCTGTGAGCCTCTTTAACATCAATTCCTCTAAAGGCGGCATCGATTGTTATCGCCGCTCTCTTGCCTCCGCCAATTGCCGCTATGGCGATGTCCGCTCCCAGACTAACATCTCCTGCGGCATACACATTGGGCATCGATGTCTCTCCCGTTAACGGATCGGTCTCAATTGTTCCCCATTTAGTATGGACCTCTACTTCAGTCGGCTCCAGCCAATCTATCTCCGGAACACGGGAGATCGCCGACATGATCGTATCGACCTCTAATATAAATTCGCTTCCCTCTACCGGTACCGGCCGCCTTCTGCCTTGGGCATCCTTTTCTCCCAGTTCATTCCTCAAACATTCGATACCGACTACTTTACCGTCTTTACCGATGATTTTAGTGGGTGAGACCAGGTATTGGATGTCGATCCCTTCGGCTAGAGCATCCTCAACCTCTACTTCGTGAGCGGGCATCTCCTGAAGACTTCTTCTATATAAAATGTATACGTTATCCGCTCCCTCGCGAACCGAGACCCGGGCACAATCGATCGCCGTATTACCGCCGCCGATCACAGCGACATTTTTACCTTTTTTATATTCTTTCTCAAGAGCAACGTCAGCGAGAAACCCTTCTCCGGGAACGACACCCTCCAGATCTTCGCCTTCAATACCAAGTTTTATCGGCCTGTGAGCACCGACCCCCAAAAAGACTGCGTCGAAACCGTCTTTAAAAAGATCATCCAGATTATCGATCGAGGTATTCAATTTCAGCTCTACTCCGAGAGCCAATATCTGATCGACCTCCGCTTGCAAGATATCATAAGGTAATCGATATGCTGGGATTCCAACTCGGAGCATCCCACCGGCAACAGGCAGCCGCTCAAATATTGTTGTCTGGTAACCCATTTGAGCAAGATAGTAAGCGCAGGTAAGACCGGCAGGACCGGCACCGACAATAGCTACTTTCTGAGACTTCGTCTTCTCAGTCTCCTCTATCTTGATCTTTCCTTCTTTATAAAGTCTGAAATCATAATCAGCCGCAAATCTCTTTAAGTTATTGATAGCCACGGATTCATCTTTATCACCGCGTCTGCAGTTTTCCTCACAGGGATGAGGACAGACACGCCCACAGACTAAGATCAATGGATTGTCCTCTTTCATCACCTGAACAGCTTCAATATATTTACCCTCCGAAATTAATCCGACATACTCTCTGATCTTCATATTCGACGGGCATGCTGCCATACATGGTGGCATCTTTCGCGTCTCTACGCGGTCGACATCATCAACACCCATCATGCGATGGAGTTTCAGCTCGCCCCGGAAACGATCAGCGATATCATCTCGTTTTTCAGTTGGGTACTGAAGAGTAACGGAACGACGAAAGACGTTCTTAAAAGTTACTCCCATTCCCTTAAAAATACCAAGCATCTACTATCTTCCTTTACGCAAAATAAAGTTGCAAAAAACCTGTTAAAGCGATATTAGCCAAAGTAAGTGGTAGTAAAAGTTTCCAACCAAAGGTCATCAACTGGTCGACCCTTACTCTTGGAAGGGTCATCCTAATCCATGTCACTACTAGTATGCCTATCCAGACCTTGATAAAAAACCAGACGATAGGCGGTAGAACCGGCCCATTCCAACCACCAAAAAATAAAAGTACCCCGACAGCTGAGAGTACTAATACATTTGAGTACTCAGCCAACTGAAGAAATCCGAATTTCATTGAACTATATTCCGTTTGATACCCTTGAACCAATTCAGATTCTGCCTCGGGGATATCAAATGGGACTCTAAATTGATCAGCTAATAATGTAATAAAATAAATTATGAAACCAAGTGGTTGAAGAAAGATAAACCAATTGGGAATAATACCGATGTTTCCGATAGAGACAAGGCTGCCGGATTGTTGGCCAACAATAGTTCTAAGATCCATCGAGCCGGTTATCATGATCACACCAAGAACAGAGAGTAAAAGAGGTATCTCATAGCTTATCTGTTGAGCGGCGGCGCGCAGACCGCCTAAGAGTGAATACTTACTATACGATGCCCAGCCTGCAATTAAAACACCGATGGGGACGATAGTCAGTACCCCAAATATATAAAAAATACCGATATTAAGATCGTTTGCAACTACATTGTCGGTAAGCGGTATCACCATATATATCATGATAGATGGGGCAAATACGATCACCGGAGCAAGGACAAACAACATCCGGTCGGCCTTAGACGGGATAATATCTTCCTTTAAAAGCAGCTTTAGAGCATCGGCAATAGGTTGAAGTATTCCATGCTTACCGACTCGCATAGGTCCGAGCCGAACGTGAATATCGGCAAAGACTTTTCGCTCCACGTATAAATAGATTATTACATTCACAAGCCCTATAGCTAGGGCTATCAGGCCCCTCAAGACCATGAATATGACGTCGTTCATCGACTATCCGTTAAGTAAGATATTCTGCTGAAAAAAATCATCTATCGACCTCTCCCATTACCGGCTCAAAAATGCCGAAAAGCGCGATTGCGTCCGCTATCAGATGACCCTTTAAAAGCGGTGGGACCGCCATAAGATTTACAAATGAAGGAGCCCTGACTTTGGCTCTATAAGGCTTTTGTGTTCCGTCGCTTACAATATAACAGGCAAGCTCACCTCTAGGTGATTCTATGCGGGCGTATGCTTCGCCCTTTGGTGGACTCACATTTAGCTTTGTCTTAGCCCTGACCGGACCACCAGGCAGATTGTTTAGAGCCTGTTCGATTATCCTTGCGGACTGCAACATCTCGAGCACCCTGATACGGTATGCATCAAAACAATCCCCGTGCGTACCGACAGGAATATCAAAATCAAAATCATCATAGGCTGAGTATGGGTCTGTCTTTCTAAGGTCCCACCTGATCCCAGTTGCCCGGAGAACTGGTCCGGTGACTCCCAGGTTTATCGCCCACTCTTTTGTCATCTTGCCGACATTACGCGTCCTCAGATTAAAGATCTCGTTATAACTAAGAAGGGTCTCGTACTCTTCCAGCCACGTCGGAAGTTCTTTTACAAATTGCATCGTCCCTTCAAGAAACTCATCTGTCACGTCCTCTTTGACGCCTCCCACTCTAAAATAATTAGGATGCAACCTATATCCGGCAGCGATCTCAAAAAGATCCATGACTTTCTCACGCTCTCTCCAACAGTATAAAAATGGGGTTACCGCTCCCAGATCCATCCCGTACGCTCCGTAAAACAATAAGTGGCTGGCGATCCGGTTAAGTTCCATCATTATGACTCTAAGGTACTCGCCGCGCTTTGGTACATCTACCTCCATCAATTCCTCGACTGGATAGATAAATGCCATCTCGTTAAAGAAGGCGCTCATGTAATCGGATCTATCCATGATGGCAATACACTGCGAGTAGTTTCTGAATTCAAAAATCTTCTCCATGCCGCGGTGGAGATATCCGATCACCGGCTCGACATTAACGATTATCTCGCCATCAAGATCGACGATCAAATAAAGAACCCCGTGCGTACTAGGGTGCTGGGGGCCAAAATTTACTCTTAAAGTCTCTGTTCTAAGATCCGGCATTTATTAACCTTTTATATCTCTTTAGCTTGGCAGATCTTCGGATATTCCATAGTCTTCCGCTGTCTTTTCATCCCGAAGTAGATACTCTTCATCGTTTTCAAGCGGAAAATCTTTCCGAAAAGCATGCCCTGGAAAATCTTCAGCGCAAAGTATTCTCTTAAGGTTGGGGTGTCCTTCAAAAACGATCCCAAACAGGTCATACGCTTCGCGCTCATGCCAATCAGCGGTAGACCAAAGGGAAGTGACTGAAGGTACCAGAAGATCATCGGGTTTTACCCTTACTTTTAGACAAAGTTTGTGCTGTAGTTCATAGGAGTACAAATGGTAGACCACTTCCATATACTCGAGATAGTCGACGCCTGATAAATCAGTAAGAAAGTTGAATTCAAATTCGCCGTCAGACTTTAGCATCTCACACAACTCGACAATATCTTCTCTTCTTACGATCAGCGTATGCCAATCCAAGTATTTATTTTTAACAGTCTCGGGAAATTTCTCGACAAGCCTATCGACTAGTTCCAAGGTTATTTCAGACGTTGCCATATTCATTCCATGCTTTCGGCTTTATCTACTATTTGATCTATTGTCACATCTTCTGGAACGATTATCGGCGACTTTCCCGGTGAGTTTCCATTTCCATTTAAAGCGAGTTTCGGATTGTATTTCGTGTATGACTCTTGACGGATCTTCTCTTGCAAAAGAAGTATTCCGTAGAGAAGGCCTTCCGGTCTCGGGTGGCATCCAGGCACATGTACGTCGATAGGGATTACCTTATGAGCGCCCCTTACAACATTGTATGAATCTCGCGACCAACCACCGGTAATCGCACAAGAACCCATACTGATAGCGTATTTTGGCTCCGGCATCTGCGCCCACAAGACCTTTAGTACCGGTACCATCTTCTTTACTACCGGGCCTGCAACTACAATAAAATCAGCTTGCCTAGGCGTTGCTCTTGGAATTATTCCGTAACGATCAAAGTCCAGGCGCGGAGCCCCCGCAGCCATGCCCTCGATCCCACAACAAGCGATTCCGAAAAACAGCATCCAAAGAGAAGATAACCTCGACCAATTAAACAGCTTGTCAGCGGAGACCGTGACGATATTCGGCTTTATTTTTTCATGGAGGAATCCCAAACCAGTACCCCTTTCTTCCAAGGATAGGCGAGTCCGATACCAAGAATGATGATAAATATCAACATCTCGATCAGACCAAACATCCCAAGGTCTTTAAAGATGACTGCCCAAGGAAAGAGAAAAACTGTCTCGATGTCGAATATTAAGAACAACATAGCAAAAATATAGTAACGCATGTTGACATGGACCCAGGGATGACCGGTGATGATCTCGCCGCATTCGTATGGTTCGATCTTTTCCCGGCTCTTCGAAGACGGAGCAAGTATCCAAACCGCAAAATAACCGCCTAAGACTACGCCGACACCGATGATGAAAAAAATTATAATCGCGTATAAATTATTTAAATATGAGGGTCAAATTTTATCTCCAAACCTTTACCAGACGAATAATATTGTATCAATTGTATTTGTATAAACAACAAACAACCGCATAATTAATATCATTAAAATTAATCTAAGAAACCTTGAAGACTTTTTCATCAAGTCCGTTTTGGACCTATAACCGCAACGACATACTGCTAGAAATGTGTTTTCCATTTACTGTTTGACCGATTAGGATTACAATCTCAAAGTATGTTTAGCGGTAATTATACAAATAAGCCCTAGGCGAATCAAGAAAAACGGGGAAAGTTTTTTTAAATTTCGGACTCGCGGTTGAATTTCATTTGTAAACGGAAGTTTTTTTCTTTTTAAAGTCTAAAAAGAAAGGTTAAATGGAAAAGAGAGACATAGTCATCGTCGGGGCAGGACCTGCGGGAAGCTCAGCCGCTTTTTTTCTTTCTCGCCTTGGCCTAGACGTTTTACTGCTGGAGAAAAATCGACTGCCTCGCTCAAAGCCCTGTGGCGATGGCATCGGCCCTCGAGCGGTCCTTATGCTAGAAGAAATGGGGCTTTCCAAGTGGCTAAACGAAAATCATTTTTTTCGCATCGAGCGGATGCGACTCATTTCGCAATCGGGCCAGACAATCATCTCGGATACTTCAGGATATGACTTTCCAACGCCTTATGGATATGTGATAAGACGTGATGTCTTTGATAAAAGCCTGGTAGATAGGGCCGTGGAGGTTGGCGCCACTTTTAGAGAAGGCTTCAAAGTAAAATCGTTTCTCTTTGATAGGGGTCGGGGCTTCGGCGTCGTGGGTGAAGCTGACAAAGAGGAAGTTCATATCAGCGCCAATCTGATGATCTTGGCCGATGGATCCACCGGCTCCCTCTCCAGAAGACTTGTCGATATTAAAAAAGAGAACCAAGCGATCGCTTATCGAGGGTATGCTGATTTTAATGAAGAGCTCGATAACAGCGTCAATATTTATTTCTCAGACGCCCTGCCAAAAGGTTATGGATGGATATTTCCGTTAAGCAATAAATCAGCAAACGTCGGTATTGGCTCCCTTGGTATGAAAAAAGATAAGATTGATCTAAAAGGCGCCTTCAAAGACTTCATAGACACTACCAAAATACCGATCGATCTAAAAAAAGGGAAATTCAGTGATGAGCATCAGGGATCAGTCATGCGAATGAGCTTTGGGAATGTTCCTCTTCACCTTCCCGGTATAGCCATAGTCGGTGACGCTGCCGGGCTTGTCTCTCCCATTAATGGTGAAGGCATCTCTCACGCCATGGAAAGTTCGGCGCTTCTTAGCCGGTTGCTGGAAGGAAATACTGATAGTTATACATCT
>JAUVQW010000174.1 GCA_030597945.1 Actinomycetes bacterium | reverse complement strand
GACAGGAGTAGTCGCACTGTGATCAAAGTAGATCTTATTGTTCATGGACTCCAACTTTCAACAATTCATCAAGGTATATATTATCAAGAGTCTCGGTAATACTTTCTTCTATCCTTTTTAGAACCGTTCTCGTAGAACAATCGGGCATCTTCGAACAATCAGATTCACACCGAGCCGGAGAAAGCGACCCTTCCAATATTTCGACGACAGTTCCCACACTTGTCTCGCTTGGAGAATTCGATAACATATAGCCGCCGTTTACCCCTCGCTGGCTTTCTACGATCCCGCCACGTCTTAGTTCGGCCATGATCTGCTCTAAAAAAGCCCCCGGTATTCCTTCGCCGGTCGCTATTTCTTTTATAGAGGCGGGTCCGTTATCGTAGTGGCGAGCAAGTGAGATCATCGCCCTAATGCCATATTCTGTCCGTTGTGAAACTTTCATTTAATACCTTATTTTAATACCTTATTTTAATACCTTACTAATTTAGTCGGATTTAGAATATACATTGGGAACAAGGGTGTGTCAAGAAGGATAATTTGATTTAGCGTCATCATTAATACGTAAAGGCGCTTAAAACTGATTTTCTCAAATGAAAATCTACTCCTTGATACTTCTGCCATACCATTTTGATATAATCTTATTATGAACCCATCAATAATGAACAAGGCCAAAGACAATGAGGATCTCATGGTTACCCCGCTTGCCTTTAGGATGAGGCCTCGGAACTTGAGTGAATATGTGGGGCAGATCGATGTAATCGGAGACGGAACTATTTTAAGAGAGGCAATTAATAACGATGATCTAAGCTCTATTATCCTGTATGGCCCGGCAGGCACGGGCAAGACTTCTTTAGCTCAAGTTGTATCAAATATGACATCTAGTGTATTTGAACAGTTATCGGCGGTGACTTCCGGTGTCAAACAGGTAAGAGAAGTAATAGCCGATGCGACTAAAAGGCGTGATGAATCTAATTTAAGTACAATCGTCTTTATTGACGAGATCCATCGATTTAATAAAGCCCAACAAGACGCCCTTCTTCCAGCGGTCGAGGATAATACCATAACTCTTATTGGAGCGACTACGGAGAACCCTTTTTTCGAGGTTAATTCTCCACTAATATCCCGCTCAAAAATATATGTGCTAAAACCTCTTTCCAATGTCGATCTTCATGAGATCTTGAACAACGCTATTAAAGATAAAGAGAGAGGCCTGGGTAAGCTTAAAATCAGTTTTGATAAGAAGGCACTTGTCCATATTGTCGATACAGCAAACGGAGACGCCCGGATCGCTTTAAATGGGCTGGATCTTGTTTCGAGGGCATCACTTAAAAGAAAGGGTGCCAAGCCCAGCGTCAATTTAAAACTTGCTGAAGAGGCAATGGGAAAGAGAGCTATCTTATATGATCGTCAGGGTGACGCTCACTATGATACGATCTCCGCTTTTATTAAAAGCCTTAGAGGCGGCGATCCTGACGCCGCAATTTACTGGCTGGCGCGAATGATCAAGGCTGGAGAAGACCCGAAGTTTATCGCTAGAAGAATGGTCATATTAGCCTCTGAGGATATCGGCAATGCAGATCCGAGAGCTCTGCAAGTAGCCATGGCTGCTGCGGAAGCCGTACAATTCGTCGGCTTACCGGAGTGCCGTTTGAATCTGGCTCAGGCGGCAACATACCTAGCTGTGGCTCCAAAAAGTAATGCGGTCATAAAGGCGATTGATAAAGCCCTTATAGATGTCGAGAGGGAAAAGATCGATCCGGTACCCATGCATCTTAGAGATACTCATTATAGCGGTGCCAAGAAATTGGGGCATGGTAAAGGTTACAAATACCCTCATGATCATGAAGGAGGTTTTGTAGAGCAGTCCTATCTTCCGGAGAACCTGGAAGGCCTCACTTATTATAACCCTACCGATTCAGGACTCGAAAAAAGCATCAAGGAAGTCCTTAAAAAGCGAAAAAACAAGAAGAAGCCATAATAAATTCTTTAAGTAACCTATTCCTCTTTTTTCGGAAAAGCTTTTATTAACAGCCGTCTCGTTGAGGAGACTGTAGCCGACGACCAGCTAGAAGCAGAAGCCACTAAAGTAAGTTGAGGATATGGAGTCGGCATAAGAACTTCGGCACTATCCTTTGAAACGGTCTTTTTATCTTTTGCATAATACACATAACGCTTGCCTTCGTAAAAAACGTATATCTTTGAACCTTCTTTGATTAGATGAAGTAAGGAAAAAAAATTCTGTTCACCGCTAACAAAATAGGCGTAATTATGTCCCGCTAAAATCACGTTACCATCTTCACCCGGTACAGCCGAACCTTTGACATGACCGATCCCTATTTCCAACGCCTCCTTGGTAAAACCCTCGATAATTGGGGCATCAACAAGAACAGATGGGATTATG
>JAUVQW010000028.1 GCA_030597945.1 Actinomycetes bacterium | reverse complement strand
GCCGCCGATCAAAATAGCTGCAAACAATTGACCAGCCTTTGACGCTATATTTGTAGCTCTTTGCTGATCACCCATGAACATCCACAAGAGCGAGCGAAAGACGCGCCCGCCATCTAAAGGATAGCCTGGGACAAGGTTAAAAATTGCCAGCAGTAAATTGATCTGCCAAAGAAATTCGAATGGGGCATAGACAGTGCTGGGAAAGCCGGTTGCAACCAGTATGATAAATATTCCAAGAAATGAAAGCGCCAAAAACAAACTTGACACTGGTCCGGCGATAGCCATTTTAAACTCGCTAAAGGGCTTATCCGGCTCCTTCGACATCTGGGCCATACCTCCAAAAATAAATAGCGTAATCTTCGTGATCGGTATATGGTTTCTGTTGGCTACAAAAGAATGGCTTAATTCGTGAAATAAAAGGGATCCAAAAAAAAGAAAAGCCGTAATGACTCCTAGAATAAGATTTACAAAAAATGTGTGGCCGGGGAACTCTTGGGGAAATATGTTGTAAGTGAGAATAAAAGTTATTAACAAGAAAATCAAAAACCAGCTGTAAGATATATATATTTCAATACCAAATATCTTCCCCAGCTTAAAGCCGTTAAGCATGCAAGCCTTCTTTCTTGGAATGGAAGCAACCTGAATTATTTTTACCCAATATAGACGATGTATAACTATTTTACTATTATTAACCAAGTGTAGATCTTAGCCTTTAGTCAACCTTTGAAGGGAATTGTATGAAAATATTAGTCGTAGGTTCAGTTGCTCTCGATTCTATTGAGACACCTTTTGGCAAAGTAGATGATGCACTAGGAGGTTCAGCAACTCATTTTGCCTGTGCCGCAAGTTTTTTTAGCGATGTGGGGCTAGTCGGTGTTGTAGGAAGTGATTTTCCTAAAGATCATATAGATTTCCTTAACAGTCTTAATGTTGATACTTCAGGACTTGAAGTAGCAGACGGAGAGACTTTCAAGTGGAAGGGTTATTACGAATATGACCTCAACCACGCCCATACCCTAGATACTCAATTGAATGTCTTTGAACATTTTAAGCCTAAACTTCCTGAAAACTGGCGAAGTCCCGATATCCTATTTCTTGCCAATATCGATCCTGACCTTCAATTGGAAGTCTTCAATCAGGTCGACAAAGCCAAGTTTGTAGTCTGCGATACAATGAATTACTGGATCGAAAATAAGAAAAGCTCTCTTGATGAAGTGGTAAAAAGAGTTGATCTCTGCCTCATGAACGACTCGGAGGCTCGACAATATTGTAGTACTCATAGCCTTCTTGAATCTTCAAGATCGATGCTTTCAATGGGGCCAAAGGCCGTGATATTTAAGAAGGGCGAGCATGGTGCATTGATGTTTAGCGGTTCTTCTCATTTTTCAGCGCCGGCTTTTCCGCTGGAAGATATTAGTGATCCCACCGGGGCTGGAGATTCTTTTGCGGGGGGCTTTCTTGGCTATCTCTCAAAAACGGAGGATTTCTCCGAACAGAACATTAGAAGAGCAATTATATATGGGAGCGTTATGGCTTCATACAATGTCGAAGGTTTCGGCACCGATAGGTTGGCGCGCCTTACTGATGACGAGATTGAGAAAAGATTTAATGAGTTTAAGAATATCGCTCACTTCTGAGCCGTTTATGTACTTTTTTTAAAGGAATAAATCTTCTTACTTTCTTTTGATAATTTATATAATCGTCTCCATATAAAAAAATAAGTTTTCTCTCTTCGAATATCGATCCGATCAAAAAATATATAGAGAATGACAGGGTTACAGTAAACCAGGCAGCTGTCATCTGAGGATCGCTCCACAATAAAACCGTTATAAAAAAATATAGCGGGTGTCTTGAGTATCCCATGATCCCGCTTGTCCTAAGCGGTTTTGTATCATTACTATCAAGTCTTGCCGAAAAAAACTTTTTCGCCGCCCTTAATCCTAAAAAATCATCCTCTATAGATATAGTTGCCGTAAATAAGAGAGCGACCAGAGCAATGGTTTGAATAGCCTTTAGAATATAAAATAAAGCGCCATCAAAGGCATACAACCGGCCTTGCGGCAAGGGAAACAATATAAATAATGCAATTAATGAAACGATAGATAGAACGACATAAAAGACTCTGTAGAAGTGATAATACCTGCCCAGACGGCGGCTCAGAATGTCTTTAATAGTAAGCGAGGCTAACAGTGAGTGAGCCAAAGCCCAGAGAAAAAAAATGAGTAAAAAAACGATTATCCGTGAGTCAGTCAATAAAGATATCATCAGCTGATACTTTATCGCTTTTTCAATTCATTTCAATAAGTAACTATATTTTTCATTCCTACGATTCGAATTTTGCACCTGCGAGGGCTGACTTGCAAGCGCACTCCCTAGTAGCCTGTATTTTGGGAATAATATTAAAAATCAGTTCTTTGACCTTCTCATTATTGGCGTTAAATATCTCGATGACCTCTTCCATCGAAACCGGCTCGATCTCAGGAACATCCTCCAAACCGACATCGTAATCAGTTATTAAAGAGATGTTTAAGTAGCAGATCTCTAGCTCTCTAGCTAGATGATTTTCCGGGTACTGAGTCATATTTATAACTTCCCAACCTTGTTTTGAAAACCACTTACTCTCAGCTTTTGTTGAGAATCTCGGCCCTTGGATAACGACAACAGTGCCCGTAGAATGGGCGTTTATCCCCATTGCGGCCGCTGCTTCATGGGCGATTGCTCTCATCTGTTCACAGTAAGGTTCCGCTGAGCTTACATGGGTCGCTATCGGACCATCGTAAAACGTATCCTTTCTTCCTTTCGTACGATCTACATATTGATCACATATTACAAAGTCCCCCGGTTTAACATGCGGCTGAAGGCTACCTGTCGCGCAGGGACCAATGATGTGCGAGACGCCCACCTCTTTCATGGCCCATATATTTGCCCTGTAATTTATCATGTGCGGTGGGAGCTCGTGCTTGCTGCCATGCCTTGGAAGAAAGGCTACTCTTTTATCACCTACGTTACCGATCGATAGTCTTGCACTTGGTGATCCATATGGCGTTTCTACTGCGATCTCCTCTACATTATCTAAAAGCGAATAGAAACCGGATCCTCCAAATATTCCTATCGATGCTCTTGCTTTCTCCATTAGCTCTCCTTCATTGGATTCTCAACTGATTACGAGGTCTTCGCTTTCCTTCATTTCTATCTCAACATAGTTATTTTCTATACTTTTAGGTGACCAGTATTTTATTTTTAGCTTTGCTTCGTCTCTTCCCTTGCCGTAAGCACCTGTCAATCTAGCAGCTTCTAAGATTATATCATCGCTATGATCTCCCCTTATGAGGGTTGTGGGTCCGGTAAAGTCCGCCGCCTCCATCAGCAAGTCCTTTTCTCTTGCAAGAGACGTTATCCGCTGGTTCTCTTTCTCGTTTCGCCCTATCACTATCCTCTTTCCTTGATAAAAGCGCTGACGACCGACTTTTAAAAGAAAGACATCGTTTCGAGAAGGCATATCGGTTATCGATAAAAGATCGCTCATCCGCCGGGAAAAATCTTTATCAGTTAACAAACAGCCGCCGGCGGGGCACGGATAATCCCCCATACCTAATTTTTCGGCCATCTCTATCTGAGGCTTTCGAGATCTACCCTCAATTTCTAGAAATTTCTTTCGATCTACCCAGCCACGCTCCTCAGGAATTGAAGGCTTTAATAACTTTGCCGAAAGGGGCCGTACTATCAACCCTGACAGACCGGATTCATTTTCGATAGTAATCATAGCGTCGGGACGCTGAGACATGGGGCGCTCACCCAGTACTTCACCGGTAACTAAAAATGAAGCCCCCATTTCATCCATGTACTCTTTCGCCTTCTTAAACATAAGTATTCTGCAATCCAGGCAGGGATTGATGCCGCTACCGGATCCGTGTTTCGGTTCCCTGATTATATGAATAAAATCTTCAAATACATAAAATGTCTTTAGCTCGATACCGTACTCGACTGATGCCTTCTTTGCCTCCAAACGACAGCTACTTTTTGAGGTACAGGTGCAAAAAGGGGTAACGTAATTGAGAGCGACTACATCAACTCCCTGCTCTTGAACCATGCGTACAGCTATCCTGCTATCTAGTCCTCCCGATAGCATGGCAACCGCTTTTATTTTTTTATTCTTTTGCTCCATTACTTTTATCCCTTACGCCTTATAATCCTTTACATGGTAATAAAGGTGTATTTTAAAGATTATGGGGAACGTTTTCAAATTTCAATAAAATGTTCATCACTTATTATCTCTATATCGTTTCGCTTTAGTAGGGCCGTACTAACACCAGGGCCTGGTCGCATGTGGCCCTTAAACGTTCCGTCATATATGTGAGTCAGACCGCAAGACGGGCTATTATCCTTAAATATCGCTTTCTTTACGCCGGAAATCTTTACTCTTTCCAAAATTATTTCCGCGCCCCTTTGATAGCTTAGGCTAAAATCGCTACCATCTTCTGCCAACACTTGAGCTTTTTTGTCCAGAACGTCATAGCCGTCTCCACCGAATATCTCGCACTTTTTTCTGGGAACTGATAGGCCGGACTCAAGCTCCGGACAGACGCCGATCACGATTTTATTATGTAGCGACTCCTTTATTTGGTCATTAAGGCAATCTCTTCCGTCAAATCGACATTTCTGTCCCAATAGACATAAACTTACCAACATCTTTTCCATCGATCTTTCATGCTCCTTAAAACAATCTTCATTCTTTGGCTTTACATAAAGTTCATGCTTTAGACTTTATAATAACCCTATTAAGGTGTTAATTATTGTCTGGATACTTATAATACTTATATTATGGTAGAAGATATATCAAATAGCGTTAAGAGCCATTTTTTCGATCCTAAAAATGTTGGCAAGATGGAGCACCCCAGCGCCATCGGTACGGCTGGAAGCATCGAAGAGTGCGGCGATCTTGTAAAGATCTTTATTCGAGTCGAGTCTTTTCGGATAGCCGATATCTCTTTTTTAGCTGAAGGCTGTCCCTCAGCCATTGCTTCTTCTAGTATGACTACGGAAATAGCAAAGGGTCTATCTATATTTGAGGCGTCAATGATAACTGGAGATGATATAAATAGTGCTCTTGGAGGTCTTCCCGATAATAAGCTTAGCTGCTCGAATCTGGGAGCAACGGCCCTTAAGTCCGCTCTGGAAAACTTTGTAAGTTCAGATTCTTTTATAGAAATGCCAAAAGAACGCCAAAGGACCGCTGTGGCTATGAGTGGCGGAGTCGATAGCTCAACTGTCGCCGCCCTTCTTAAGAACGAAGGAAAGGAAGTTGTCGGCCTTACAATGAGGCTTCACGACAGCACTGTTGCCGGACAAGTTGATAATAGAAGTTGTTGTTCGCCTGAGGATATTGATGACGCTTGGCTTGTGTCAAAGAATCTGAATATCCCTCATTTCACTGTTGATCTTAGAAAAGCTTTTAAAAAACATGTCATAGACGATTTTTATAATGAATATACTAAAGGTAGAACGCCTAACCCGTGCATCCAATGCAACCGCAAGATCAAGTTTACGACTCTAAGGAGTATCTCCGAAAAACTCGGAGCCA
This sequence comes from Actinomycetes bacterium, assembly GCA_030597945.1. Taxonomy (GTDB): domain Bacteria; phylum Actinomycetota; class Aquicultoria; order CAJVYJ01; family CAJVYJ01; genus JAUVQW01. The sequence goes on along the minus strand of JAUVQW010000028.1, from coordinate 5,583 downwards.
ATCAGCTAGCCACCGGCCATTACGTAAAGATCGCCTTTGATGAAGTAGCGAAACGATTCCAAGTCAAGATAGCAAGGGACAGAAGTAAAGACCAGTCATACATGTTTTGGGGAGCCGACCAAGGAGTTCTTCGAAGTTTTATCGCTCCTCTTGGCGACTACAACAAAAAAGAAGTGCGGTCCGTCGCTGACCGCCTTGGTCTCTCGGTAGCCAAAAAAGCAGAGAGTCAGGAGATCTGCTTCATCCCCGATAATGACTATAGAAGCTTTTTGATCGATCGTGGCTATGATCCTAAGCCAGGCCCAATCATTGATAAGGAAAATCGTTCTCTTGGAACCCACAAAGGCCTTCCCTTCTACACTGTAGGCCAGAGAAAAGGGCTGGGGATTGCAAACAATACTCCGTTTTATGTTACGGATATCTTACCTGCCGACAACACTTTGGTTGTCGGCGGAATAGCGGATTTCGAAAAAGATTCACTCATTGCTAAAGAGCTGAATTTTATACCATTTGATGGATTGATCGAGGACTTTGAAGTCGAAGTAAAATATCGCTACAATATGGAGCCTGTCCCGGCAAAGATCTTTCCCATAGCTGACGATGCGGTCAAGGTAGAGTTGAAATCGAAGTCCGATACCGGCATAGCCCCCGGTCAATCAGTGGTGTTTTACGTAGACGATCTTGTCATCGGCGGAGGAATTATTTACAATTAAGTTCTCTCTTTATTTAATTCCGGCCTTCATTCATGCTTCCGGTCCTTATGCCTTCGATATCCAGGCATACATAGGTAAAGCCAACCTTCTTGATCGCCCGGATCAGATCTTTTCTTAAATTTATCGCTTCGGTAAACTCTTCTGGGTCGAGTTCGATCCTGGCGATATTGTCATGCCATCTAAGCCGCGAGCTACTAAAACCGAAGTCCTTAAGGATCTTCTCGCCTTTTTCAACTTGGGCTAATTTCTCAGAAGTTATTTCAGTTCCATAAGGAATTCGTGAAGCAAGGCACGCTGAAGATGGCTTATCCCAGTTTGGCAATCCATCCCGTTTTAAAAGAGTTCTGACTTCATCTTTTAAAATACCGGCCTCTAAAAGAGGGCTTTTTACACCGGCATCAAGAGCTGCCCGTCTGCCTGGCCTATGATCATCCATATCGTCATAGATGGTTCCATCAAATACTGCCTTTACGCCACGCTTATAAGCAATCTTGGTCAATCTATTAAAAAGGTCTTTTTTGCAAAAGAAACATCTATCTATGCCGTTCTTTACATAATCTGAATCATTAAATTCCATCGTCTCAATAGTCAACCAGATCGCGCCCGTAAACTGAATGACTTCATCAGCATTTCGCTTATCACTCTCTGGATAGGATGGAGATAGGCCGGTGACCGCGATAACATTCTTCCTACCAAGTATTGAAGTTGCTTTGTGTAGAAGTAAACTACTATCAACTCCACCGGAAAAAGCGATTACCGCACTTTCGCTCTCTAAAAGTACCTCTTCTAACTTTGCTTCCTTTTCACTTAAAGACTTTTTTTCTATGGCAATCAAATGATCAGCTCTCTATTACGTCCCCGTCCATCCGATCGACTTGTACACCATACTCCTCAAGATACTTGATACCTCTCTCGAGAGACTCATCATCCGCCTCCATCTCAAGGATAACCCACCCCATTTTTTGCTCAACATTTGCTCGCCTTATATTTGTGACGATTCCGTAATTTTTCCCCAGATTATAGATGACCGGTTCCTGGATCAACTTCTCAGGAAAAGTAAGGTGGACACGTGTACCGCTCATAACTAATCTCCTTTCGAATTATTCTGCCATTTTCTTAATATTCCCCTAAACATACCCCAAATAAATTCCGTCTCTTCCGTTTTCATCACATGGTTGATAAGAAGATACGAACTTATTCCAACAGTAAGGCCTACAATAAGATTAAGCAAGCTTGATAAGAAATCTGTCCCACTGAATATCGAAAAACCGGTCACGATAATGATCAATAAAGCTGAGAAAATGGATATGATCGTAAACTTTATTGTTCTCCTAACCATGTCCCTTGCCCCGAGCGGCCCTATCCTTTTTCTAAGAGAAAGGAAAAGAAGGGTCGTAGTAAAGGCATAAGTGATACTGTTGCCTAGGGCTAATCCGGCCACTTCAAAAAACCTTACTAATATGATGTCTAATACAATCATTACAGGAACACCGAGAGCGTTCATCTTCATCGGTGTCATCGTATCTTTTAAAGCATAAAAGATCCTTGCTATAAACATGTGTAAGGAGAATGGCAGAAGGCCCAATGTAAAGTAAGCCAAAACTTGCGCCGTCTTTATGCCGCCACCAACGCTAAAAGCCCCGTGGCTGATAGTAGTAAGGATGATCGGTTCACTAAGCACGTAAATAAAAGCTGTAGCCGGTAGAATAACGAAACTGGTTGTCCTTACGCCAATTGAAAGATACTCTTTGATGCCGCTAATATCATTATTTGATGATCTCTCCGATATATAAGGAAAAAGCACAGTAGCAATGGATACTGCCAATATTCCATAGGGAAGCTGATAAAACCTCCAGGCGTATGTCCAGTATGAGAAACCGCTGTCAAATTGAAAAGCAAGAATATTTACGACTATCTGGCCGATCTGATTAGAGGCCACGTAACCAAAAACAGGGATGGATAAAACAGCCAATTTTAAGAAAGTCTCATCCCTAAAATCCAAAACCCAATGGTGTTTATATCCGACTTTTATAAGAGCAGGTATCTGTATAAGGTCCATAGCCGCCACACCAAAGGTTGTACCAATGGCCAGCCCTACCAGAGCCGCCTCAGGATTCTCATTTCGTAGAGGCAGATAGATAAAAAGAACGGTTGCTATGGTGACTAGGTTGTTAAGAATGGGAGCGGCGGCAGGTACTTTAAACTTCTTTAGCGATTGGAGTACGCCGTTAAGGATTGAGCAAGCACCGTAAAAAACGATCTCCCATACGAAAAATTTAAAGAATAAACTGGCCAGCTTAACCTTCTCAGCTCCTGCCGGTACAAGAAAAGTTTGGATCCTGATGAAATAGAAAGAGAAAACCGTACCGATTATCGCCATTACGATTAGAAAAAGTATCGATATATTGGCGATATTACTAACGACTTTCCAGGCCTTGTCTTTATCCTTTATAAGGTGGTCCATGAATATCGGAATAAATAAAGAGGTAAGAATACCTCCCAGGACCAGCTCGTAAAGCATGTTTGGGATAGTGTTGGCGAGATTGTAGGAATCAGCGAGATTCGTATTTCCCAGAGCGTACGCAAGGACTATGATCGCTATAAAGCCCGTTACACGACTTATTGTCGTATATACGGATATTGTCGCCGTAGACTTAGAAAGTGATGCCGTCTCCTCGCTCAAATTTTCCCTTCGTCATTTGCAAGCTCGCAACATTATATGGGTTTAAAATGGACCCGTCGAGTGTATGTAACTTGCAGTAAGTAAATTGTATGGTAAGATAAGTTGCTTTTTAATAAGTTTATGGAGGTATTTGTGGCTAATATCAAATCTCAGATAAAAAGAAACAGACAGTCGGAACGATCAAGGGTGCGCAATAAGGGCATTAAGAGCGAAGTCAAATCAAACATAGCCAGCTTTGATAAGGCTATTACGGATAAAGATAAGAAAGCCGCGGAATCTACCTTAAAAAAGACTGTCAAATCGCTGGATAAAGCCGCTTCTAAGAATATTATCCATAAGAACAACGCTGCCAACAAGAAGTCTCACCTGACAAAAAAGTTAAACTCTATCAGCTAGCAACTTCTGATCGTGTCGCTACCGCGTCTACAATAAATCTCTCAAGTATCAGCCTGTTGTCTTCAAGGCTTTGTTTTCTTCGATGATCTGCCCTGGCCAGTAACTCAAGCATGTTTTTCAAATTTTCAATTGATACAGATCTTAGCTGTGTCTTTAAGTAATACAGCCGGCCGGGAGAAATTCTTAGCAAACCCGCCATCTCTTTATCGGGGATGCCTTTATCGTGATATTCCTTACCTTTTAGAAGAAGGCTTATCTGCTGTTCTAGAAGGTAGAATATTTTTCCGACCTCGTCATCCTCATCCAAGATGACCGCCAGAAGATCTAAGGAAGAATCAACGTCACCGGCTACCACTTTTTCTATCAGATCGAATACCTCGGCTTCAGCGCTTAAAGATATGACTTCCCTTATGTGATCCATATCGATCTTCTTAGTTCCGTCTGCGTAAAGTGATATCTTTTCTATTTCAGAGCTGAGCCTCCTTAAATCATTTGCGCCTATCTGGCCTAAGAGCTGGACTACTTGATCGGTGGGTACCTTGTTCCTTTTTAAAAACTCGTCTTTTATCCAATACTTGATATTCTTTTGCTCGATCTTGTATTCATAGACATAGCCCAGCTTGTCACACTTTTTAAATAGTTTTGTACGCTTATCGATATTAGGTTTTTTAGATTTATTTAAACCTGTCTGGACCATTATAAGGACGGTATGGTGCATCGGATTTTCAACATAATCGACAAGTCTATCTCTATCGCTTGGCGCAAGCCGCTCGATCTCTTCGACGATCACGAGCCTCTTTTGCGATAAGAACGGTGGCGTAAAACAGGCGTTTAGAATATCGCTTACATCACACGGCGCCGTGAACCTCTCCAGATTAAGAGTCAGATCACCGCCTTTTTCCATGATCGTTTTCAGGCGACTGATCGCTTCATCGACCAAATATTTCTCGCCGCCGTAAAGAAAATATACGCCTTTTAGATCTTCGATCGTCTTTGTCTTGACCATATTTTTATTCTGTCAGTGTTGAGAGTAGCGGTCAAATAAAACATTACTGAAGCGACCATATTTTGTAATCTTTGCCATCGCTCGTTACCATAACCGAAGAGTCGTCGTCAGTACGCCATAACCTTACTCCAGACGATCTTAAAATTTTTAAAGTCGACATATGAGGATGACCAAAGGAGTTTTCTGATCCGACCGATATGACTGCATCTCCCGGCAATACCGCCTCGATAAGATCTTCAGTCGTACCATTCCTTGACCCGTGATGAGAGACCTTTAAGACCTCCGCGTCAATATCGTTTGGATAATCTTCTATAAGATCGTCTATGGAATCAATTTCGACATCTCCGGGAAACAGGATATCAAAGTCTTTATACGAAACCATAGCAACAAGAGAGGCATTATTGATTTCTGATCCCTCGTCCGAGTAAAAATCGTCAGCTGGTAGAAGAATGTCGAAACTTACTTCATCTATCGTAAAATTGTCACCAGAGGCGACCTTCATATACTCGATACCCATAGATTTAGTATTATCAATGAGCTCCCGATAATAAGGCGACGAATTTGAGTAGGATGAGTCAAGTATTGTTCCTACGGGATATTCCTTCACTAAATCGATCAAGCCCTTTATATGATCTAGATGACCATGGCTTACAATTAGAATATCTATCTTTTTAATATTTCTTTCTATAAGTTTTTTATCGAGCTTCTTGAAATCTGGACCACCGTCTATTAAAACCGTCTTCCCTCTAGGGCTTTGAATAAGAGTTGAGTCCCCTTGACCAACG
>JAUVQW010000030.1 GCA_030597945.1 Actinomycetes bacterium | reverse complement strand
TCTTAGAGCCTTTCATAATTCCTAGAAAATATGTATGAGCAGATCGCATCCAATAAGAGACGCTCTTGGCTTCTCATAATAATATTTATTGCCGTTGTCGTCCTTATCGGTTACATATTCGGAGAAGCTACCTATTTCGGGCCGGCAGGGGTAGCGATAGCTGTTGTCATCGCCGTCGCCATGAGTTTTTCCAGTTACTATTATAGCGACAGAATAGTCCTCTCGATCAGCAAAGCGCGCCCAGTGGAAAAGTCGGAATACCCTCACCTTTATAATTCCATTGAAGGCCTCTCCATCGCTGCCGGTATACCTGTTCCCAAGATGTATGTAATAGATGATAGTGCCCCTAACGCCTTTGCTACGGGAAGAGATCCAAAACATGGAGCAATTGCTGTAACGACCGGACTGATCGAGAAGATGGATCGTCTGGAGTTAGAGGGTGTTATCGCCCACGAGATGAGCCATATAAAGAACTACGACATTAGAATGGCGTCCATGACGGTCGTTTTAGTCGGCATCGTTGCCCTTTTATCCGATTGGATGCTTAGAAGCTTCTTTTGGGGCGGGGGAAGGCGAAGAGGTGGAGGTAGGGGAAATCAAGGCGTTTTATTTATTATCGTAGGCCTTGTAATGGCAATCTTAGCTCCGATCATTGCCCAAGCGATCCGTCTGGCCGTATCTCGCCAACGAGAGTATCTGGCCGATTCCAGCGGGGCGATGCTAACTAGATATCCTCCGGGGCTTGCGAGCGCTTTAAAGAAGCTGGGAGACGATGATGAGCCACTGGCAGTAGCCAATAAGGCTACAGCCCATATGTATATTATTAATCCTCTTCTGGAACATAAGAGCAAAATAAATAATCTTTTTAAGACTCATCCGCCTTTATATGACCGAATAAAGAGATTAGACGCCCTGTCGCTTGAGGAAACAACCGAAAAATAAAAAGCGTTAATCTTTTAAATACCCTTGATTTAATTGGTTACCCTGTAGAATTTATAATCTTTGCAGATCGCGGCGAGATAGATGCCGACTGTAGGGATAATCTCTATAAGGCGCTCGCTACCATCCCGTAACGTTTCCAACTGCTTACGGAACTCATCCCTATTATCTGGACCAAAATCGGAAAGATCTTCGATAAGTTCGAGATAATCTTCTTCGTTTTCACTTGAATATGTCTTTAAGACAAGGACCAGGTTCTGACGCTGTAAATTGTGGATGTCGGAGAGCGTCATGTGTTTAATTCCGTCGATAGTCAGTTTATATTGTTCTCCATCTTTGGTCTTAAAGTTTATAGTCATAGACGAGTCGATGAAATTGGCAACGATGTCTAAGATGCTGGCATCGTGCAGGTAAGGATCGAGCACGATACCCGCGTCAATGTTTGGATTTATTAGTTGTTTCGTACCCATCTTTGGCCTCAGCTCCCATCAATCTATATATAGTCCTTTTGAGTGTGTTGAAACTATTTTGTTTATTAGATCAAGTAAACGCTAATAAATATGATGGCAAGCAAGGTTTTAAAATAAATCTTATTTCGATATCTAACGAGGTAAGCCCAGCATTGTAAGCAACCGACCATCAACCTGTACTTTAGGATTAAAAAAATCGGCGCTATCGGTTGACAAGGGCTCAGAATTTGATATCTTAAGAACTCGCGTGTTTTGTTCGATAACTATACAAGTAATAGGTGGGAGAGTGTTTGACTATCTTTAGAATGAACAAAAAACAATATAAATATGGTAACAAAATGCTGACCAGAGCGCAAAGAAGGATCCAGAAGTCTAAATATCTGGCGACCCGTTCTGTGGTGGCAACAACGTACATCCTAGGAGCGGCACTGATTGCGCTAGCAACCATTAAGCTCATCTTTATATCCAGTGTTTCAGCAAGTGATCTTACAGAAAGAAGCCCCCTTATAATCAGTAGTAGATTGATAAACGGCCATAAAGTGAAGTCATCGATGGGACCCGATTTCTCAGAGAAAACAGAAAAGACTGTCGAGATAGCCAGGGCAAGGGATAGAAACGAGATGGGTATCGGGACATCCCGAGGCGATGCGAGAGTTCCGGACGCTCCTGAAGAAGATTCGTTCTCAGAACACGATCAGCAATGGATCGATAATATTAATAAGTTTCTCGGAGGCTCGCCGATGGCGGGACGAGGAGAAGTATTCTATAAGGAAGCCAGAAAGCAGGGGATAGACCCCCGACTTTCCCCGGCAATAGCACGGGTAGAATCAGGGCTTGGAGCCGCGACGCCGGGTGGTTACAACGCCTATGGAATGACCGCAGGTACGGTTCCAGGGCACCCGAGAAACGGTTCCTGGCAAGCTTTTTATAGCTGGGACGACGCTATCACAGGCCATATTGGCTACATCAATAGGATGTGGGGCCCTAGCGCAGGTCCTTTTAACATGAAAGGATACGCGACCAGCCCGACATGGCCTACTAAAGTAAATGGGGCGATGTCGATGATCCCTGACATCGGGAAAGAACCATTGGGGCCGAGTTCTAAATAATTTGCAAGACTTTCTACTTACTTGCTTGTATCAAAGACAACCTAGTATAATCATCTCTGTTGCGAATATTACTGGGGGTAGAAGATGGTTTGGGATTATCTCGGATATCAGATAGAAGAAGGATTAAAACCGCACGACGAAAACTTCAAGGACGATTATTATCAATATTTCTTCATGGTTAAAAGAGACGATGAGACTAAATTTAAATTTTGTATCTGGGCTAAGATCGATACACTACAGAGTGATCAGAGCTTGGCAGAGGAGGCCCGCGAGACCGGCCACAAGATCCCGGAGTCTATATATAGAAGGGCTCACGCTAGGGTCATGGAGAAGATCGAAGGCGAAGATTTTGAGAACTGCCTCCTTGAGTTTGATGAAAACGGTCTAAACGAACTACTCTTAGATGAAATAAGCGAAAAAAAAGTCTAAATTTTGTCAGCTTGTAATCCGATAATCTTTTGTGTTAAGATTTTTTTCGACCTTTAAGATCGGTCCAGTGAGACTGTCAAGGGAGGCGAGTAAAATAAGAGTGCCTTCTTAAGTATGTTGAAGAAGGCTATTTTTATGCAAAGTTTTGGGATCAGTTAACCAGATACTAGATGCAGCTGCTATAAATCGCGCCCTCACGCGTGTTGCTCATGAGATCATTGAGCGCAATTCCGCTGAAGGAAGTATCGCCCTTATCGGTATTCGCACTAGAGGCGTTTTCTTGGCAGAGAGACTTGCCAAGAAGATAAAAGATTTTGAGGGGCTGGACGTTCCTGTGGGAAGTCTTGATATCAGCTTTTATAGAGATGATATCGCCATTCATCCGCAACCGAAAATCCTTGGCACAAAGATCGATTTCGATATAAATGAAATGACCGCTATTCTCTGCGATGACGTGTTATTTACGGGCAGGACAATTAGAGCAGCGATGGACGCCCTAATAGATTATGGACGCCCAAGAGCTATACAACTTGCAGTAATGGTAGACAGAGGGCATAGGGAGCTACCGATCAGAGCTGATTTTGTCGGTAAAAATATACCGACTTCGAAAAAAGAGAGAGTAATGGTCAAGTTGGTCGAGGAAGATGATATTGATGTTATTGAAATCGAGAAGTAGACGCCGCCGTTTCGGCGGTTTTTTTATGGAGAATATGGATGCCGCTTCGTAGCAAAGACCTACTAAGCATAGAAGATCTGACTCTGGAAAATATCGACCTTATCCTAGAGACTGCCTCCTCATTTGAGGAAGTATTCGATAGGGAGATAAAAAAGGTGCCGACACTTCGGGGAAGGACGATAATCAATCTTTTTTTAGAACCTAGCACCAGGACCCGAACGTCTTTTGAGATCGCCGGAAAGCGACTCAGTGCCGATGTCGTAAACGTATCCGGACAGGGAAGTGCTGTCGCCAAAGGTGAGAGCTTAAAGGATACCGCCCAGACTATCGAAGCGATGTCTGTTGACGCAGTAGTCATCCGCCATTGGTCTTCGGGTTCGGCAAAGTATCTAGCTGAGTTGATAAAACCTCCTGTAATAAACGCGGGGGACGGATGGCACGAACATCCAACCCAGGCGCTTCTTGACCTTTACACTATAAAAAAAGAGATCGGTAAACTAACCGGTAAAAGAGTGGCAATTGTTGGAGACATAGCCCACAGCAGGGTAGCAAGATCGCTGATCGCAGCTTTAAATAAAACGAAGGCGAAAGTTACCCTTGTAGGTCCGGCTACGCTAATACCGATGGACATAGATAAGCTTGGCGTCGATATCTCTTATTCTTTGGATGACGTATTAGAAGATGTAGATATTGTCTATCTGCTCCGCTTGCAAAAGGAGAGGCAGAGCGAGAATCTGCTTCCCAGCCTAAGAGAGTATAGCCGGTTGTTTGGCCTATCGAAGGCAAGATGGCAGAGATTGAAAAATGGAGTAAGGATAATGCATCCGGGACCGATGAACCGCGGAATCGAGATCGACTCATTTGTGGCGGACAATGAGAAGGCGCTTATCAGGGAGCAAGTCACGAGCGGGGTCGCGGTCAGAATGGCTATCTTGTACTTACTTATGGGCGGGGCTCAAGTTGAATAGATATCTGATAAAAGGCGGAAAAGTCATCGATCCTGCAAGCGGAAGAAGTAAGACGGAAGATTTGCTGATCGAGGGATCTTTGATCGTTGAAAGATTTTCTGAAAACAGAGGCGTAAAAACGATCGAAGCCGGCGGCTTGATCGTCACTCCGGGACTTATAGACCTTCATGTACATCTAAGAGAGCCGGGCCGTGAGGATGCAGAAACGGTGATAAGCGGCACCAGAGCTGCGGCTGCCGGGGGTTTTACAACGGTTTGCTGTATGCCAAATACTGATCCGGCTATTGATAGCGTCAGCGTAGTTGAACAGATAAACGATCAGTCAAAGCAGTCTCTTATAGATGTAAAGGTCATCGCCGCTATAACTAAAAAGCGCGAGGGAAAGGCCCTGACAGAAATGGGAGAACTTGTCGATGCCGGGGTCGTTGCTTTTTCGGACGACGGAGCCCCTGTGGCCGACTCGCAACTTATGCGTTCGGCGATGGAATATGCAAAGACTTTCAATAGACCGATCGTGGACCACGCCGAGGATCTGTTGCTGGCAGCCGGGGGCATCATGAATGAAGGATATTACTCTACGATACTTGGGTTAAAGGGGATCCCGGCCGCGGCTGAAGAGGTCATTGTCGCCAGGGACACCCTGCTCGCTAAATTGACGGGAGCAAAGATCCATATCGCCCACATAAGTACGGCCGGATCAGTAGACATAATCAAGAGAGCAAAGGAAGATGGGTTAAGCGTGACATGTGAGACAACTCCTCATCATCTGGCTTTGACTGATGAAAGCCTCTGTGACTACAATACTGATTACAAGGTAAATCCGCCGCTTCGGAGCATGGGTGACATTGACAGGCTCTTTGAAGGTTTAAAAGAGGGGACGATAGATGCGATAGCGACTGATCATGCCCCCCATGCCAGACACGAGAAGGAAGCAGAGATCGAGGTAGCTCCGTTTGGGATGATCGGCCTTGAAACTGCTGTACCGGTACTTATAAACACCGCGAAAAAATATGGATTAAAGTTGGAAGACTTGATACCAAAACTAACTGTTGGACCGGCAAGAGTCATAGGTCTGGAAGCAGGAACATTAGAAGTGGGAAGTAATGCTGATGTCACTATTATAGACGCTAAAGCTAAAGTAAAGGTAGATAGTAGTATTTTTGAATCGAAAAGTCGAAATACGCCTTTTGAGGGTAAGGACCTTACCGGTAGCATAAAACATGTATTTAAGGGTGGAAAGCAGATCGTAATCGACGGTAGCGTGATATGACTTGAATAAACTGAAGAAAGCCATAATAGTGCTGGAAGACGGCTCGTCATATGAGGGGCTCTCATTTGGAAGCGAGGGAGAGACGGCAGGCGAGGTAGTCTTTAATACCAGTATGACCGGTTATCAAGAGATATTGACTGATCCATCATATGCGGGGCAGATAGTGATGATGACATATCCGTTGATCGGAAATTACGGTGTAAACGAAGAGGATTTTGAATCCAGAAAGCCATTCTTAAAAGGTTTTATCGTAAAAGAAGCCTCAAATATATATAGCAATTGGCGGGCTGATGGTTCGCTCGATGATTTTTTAAAGAGTCACAAGATCGTAGGCATTCAGGATATTGACACAAGAGCCCTGACAAGAAGAATACGCGATATTGGGGCGATGCGAGCGGTGATATCTACGGAGTCGTTTGATGTTTCAGAGCTCACTAAAAAAGCTAAGGAGTCCCCACTACTTGAAGGCTTAGACCTGGTGAAGACCGTTACGATCGACGAAGAATATCAAAAGCGGATCGAGGGGCAGATGCACGAGATAGTGGCCATAGATTACGGTATGAAGAGGAACATCTTAGAGATGTTAGTCGCTAGCGGGTTCAATGTCACTGTTCTGCCCGCCGACGCGACCGCAAAAGAGATATTATCCAAAAAACCTGACGGAGTTTTCCTCTCGAATGGTCCCGGTGATCCTAAAGCGGTGACTTATGCGATAGAGACGATAAAAGAGTTGCTTGGAAAAGTGCCTATCTTTGGGATTTGTCTAGGCCATCAACTACTATCAAGAGCACTTGGAGTAGATACTTATAAATTGAAATTCGGCCATCATGGGGCAAATCATCCGGTAAAGAATGTAAAAACGGGAAAAGTAGAGATAACGGCGCAGAATCATGGGTTCGCGATAGAACCAAAGACCATTCCCGACACCGTTAAAGTGACGCATCTCAATTTGAACGATGAGACTATAGAGGGAATAGTGTGCAAAGAAAAGTCGGCTTTTTCTGTTCAATATCATCCGGAGGCGTCACCGGGACCGCATGATTCTGAGTATTTATTTAGTGAATTTAGAGAGGCGATAGAAAGCTTTGGAGGTGCAGATGTTTGACAAGATCCTTGTTCCGATCGATCTGAGCACTGAGAACGAGCTAGTTTTAAATTTTGTTGTCGGACTAAAATCAATGGGATTAAAAGACATTCATTTGGTGCACGTTCTAGGAGTTGCCAGAGTATCGACAAGGCCTGTTAAGGACGAGATCCAAGGACAGGTGGCTGAAAGATTATCCGAGATTGGGAAGATCGCCGAGGAAAACGGTATCGGTGTCCACAATGAGATATTGGAAGGAAAGGTCGACGACGAGATTATTGAATTTGCCGAACATAAAAATATTTCCATGATAGTAACCGGCTCGCATGGAAAGAGCGCGATAAACGAAATACTTACAGGTAGCGTCTCGGAGGGACTGGCAAGAAAATCGAAAATTCCCATTTTAGTGCTACATTATGATTATCTTAAAAAAATAAAAAAAGAAGCTTTGTACAAAAAAGCTGTTGATTTATTTAATAAAGTCTTGATAACTATTGACTTCACTGACGTCTCCAAGGTGGCTATCGATTACAGTAGCAAACTAGTGAAAGCCGGCTTGAAAGAGGCGATCATACTTCACTCTATAGACAAGAAAAGGATAGAGTCGAACGAAGAGAAACTTAAATTGCTGCATAAATGTAAGGAAAAGACGGAGAAGTACGCGACAAACCTTGAGGAAGCCGGTGCTACTGCAACGGCGATATGCCGCATCGGGGTGCCGTTAAAAGAGATTGGCGATCTGGCTGAAGAGGAAGATGTCAGCCTTATAATAACCGGCTCCCAAGGAAAAGGGATATTTAGAGAGTTTGCTTCAGGCAGCGTATCGATGAAGGTATTAAGGTCGGCATCAAGACCTCTAATGCTCATTCAGGAAAATAATAAGTTTATTTAAGTAAGAGGCTGGTACCGACCTAGAGAAAGAGAGTTTTGCCAAAAAGAGACGATATTAAGAAGGTAATGATCATCGGCTCCGGCCCTATCATTATCGGTCAGGCATGTGAATTCGATTATTCAGGAACTCAAGCTTGCAAGGTGCTCCGCGAAGACGGTTTTGAGGTAGTCTTAGTAAACAGCAATCCGGCGACGATTATGACAGACCCTGAGTTTGCTGATAAGACTTATATCGAGCCAATAACACCGGAAGTGGTAGCAAAGATAATCGAGATCGAGAAACCCGATGTTTTACTACCTACCATTGGCGGGCAGACGGCTCTTAATACAGCGGTCGCTCTTGCTGAATCCGGCGTACTTGATGCCAACGGTGTCGAGTTGATCGGCGCTAAGCTTGGTTCGATCAAAAAGGCGGAGGATCGCAAGCTTTTTAAAGAGTCGATGGAGAAGATCGGCCTCAATCTTCCCAAAAGCAGTTTTATCTACTCGATGGAAGAGGCAGAAGAGATAGCGGAAAGTATCGGTTTTCCCATCGTGGTTCGACCCAGCTTTACCCTTGGTGGTAGCGGGGGAGGGATCGCCTACAATATGGAAGAATTTTTTGATATTGTCTCCGGCGGCCTCCGTCTAAGCCCTATTAGCGAAGTAATGCTTGAAGAGTCGGTTGTCGGCTGGAAAGAGTACGAACTAGAAGTGATGAGGGATCTGAACGATAACGTCGTTATCGTCTGCCCTATCGAAAATTTTGACGCAATGGGTGTTCATACCGGCGATAGTATAACAGTCGCGCCGGCGCAGACGTTGACTGACAAAGAATATCAGGAACTGCGAAACGCCTCACTTAAGATCATTAGAGAGATCGGGGTCGATACAGGCGGTTCAAACATCCAGTTTGCCGTAGATCCGCAAACAGGCAGGCAGGTGGTAATCGAGATGAACCCCCGAGTCTCCAGAAGTTCGGCGCTGGCTTCGAAGGCAACCGGATTTCCGATAGCCAAGATCGCGGCGAAACTAGCCGTAGGCTATACATTAGACGAGATAGTAAATGACATCACTAGAGAGACTCCGGCTTGTTTTGAGCCCTCGATCGACTATGTGGTCGTAAAGATGCCCAGGTGGGCATTTGAAAAATTTCCCAGCTCCGATCCAACATTGACTACAAGGATGAAGTCTGTGGGAGAGGCCATGTCCATCGGGCGGACCTTTAAGGAGGCTCTCCAAAAAGTCATCCGATCGCTGGAGATAGGAAGATACGGGCTTGGCTCAGACGGCAAGGACGATATAAAAAAAGAAAAGCTGGAGAAGACCTTATCGGTACCGAATCAAGACCGTCTTTTCTATATTAAGTACGCTTTAGCGTCAGGGATGAGTGTCGAAAAGGTCGCGGGCCTTACAAGGGTCGACCCCTGGTTTATCGATCAGATCGACCAGATTGCCCGCTTTGAAGCAGAAACATTAAAAGGTAAATCGCTTGGTTCCTTGGATGATGATGAGCTGAGAATGGCTAAGAAGATGGGCTATTCCGACATACAGATCGCTTACCTTACCGATTCGACAGAAGGAAAGGTAAGGAGAAGACGCTTAAAATCCAATATCGTGCCCGTATATAAGACTGTGGATACATGCGCTGCAGAGTTCGAGGCCTATACGCCTTATTATTACTCGACTTACGAAGACGAGACTGAAGTCGCGCCGACGGATAAAGAAAAAGTCATTATATTGGGAAGTGGTCCAAACAGGATCGGGCAAGGGATAGAGTTCGATTATTGCTGTGTTCACGCATCATTTGCTCTTAAGGAAGAAGGTTACGAGACGATAATGGTCAATTGCAACCCGGAGACCGTGTCGACTGACTACGATACTTCGGACAGACTCTATTTTGAGCCACTGACATTTGAAGACGTGATGAATATTGTCGATGCCGAGAAACCCACGGGAGTGATCATTCAATTCGGTGGCCAGACGCCGCTAAAACTATCTGAAGAACTAGAAAAGGCCGGAGTCCCAATATGGGGTACATCGCCTGACTCTATAGATCTGGCTGAGGACAGGAAGAGGTTTGGAAAACTCATGATCGATTTGGAGATCCCTCATCCGGCTCACGGGACAGCGAGATCATATAACGACGCGATTAAAGTCGCTAACTCGATCGGTTATCCGTTACTTGTAAGGCCATCGTATGTCCTTGGCGGCCGGGCAATGGAAATAGTCTACTCAGAAGAGCGCCTTGAGGGTTTTATGGAAAATGCGGTAAAGGCATCACCAGAGCATCCGGTTTTGATAGATAAATTCCTTGAATCGGCCGTAGAGGTCGATGTAGACGCGGTTTGTGACGGTGATGAGGTCTTGATCGGCGGGATAATGGAGCATATAGAGGAGGCCGGAATACATTCGGGAGATAGTGCCTGTGCTATACCGGCATTTAGCCTGTCGGATCTGACTCTTAGTTTAATCAATGATTACACAAAAAAGCTGGCCATCGCCCTTGGTGTAAAAGGCCTTATCAATATCCAATTCGCGGTAAAAGACGAAGAGGTATTGGTTTTGGAAGTCAATCCACGCGCATCAAGGACCGTACCGTTTGTAAGTAAAGCCGTCGGTCTGCAGCTTGCTAAGATAGCTGCAAAAGTCGCAGCGGGCAGAAAGATATCGGAACTTACTACGGTTGTTGAAAAAAATATCGAGTATACGGCTATTAAGGAAGCAGTTCTTCCGTTTGGAAGATTTCCGGGAACTGATACTATCTTGGGTCCGGAGATGAGATCTACCGGAGAAGTCATGGGCATATCTGATTCGTTCGGTCTAGCCTATGCCAAATCACAAATAGCGTCGGGATTTGATCTGCCAAAGACAGGTAAGATATTTATTAGCGTCAGAAATAGGCATAAAAGATCGATCATCATGATCGCCAAACGTCTTCATGATCTTGGTTTTAAGCTTGTCGGGACCCAAGGGACCGCGGATGTTATCGCCCGCTCCGGGATAGAGGTAGAAGCGGTCATGAAGGTTCAAGAGGGACGACCAAATGTTCTTGATCTGGTAAAGAATAACGAAGTCGGAATGATCATAAATACGCCTTATGGACAGGGCACTAGATCGGATGGATACCATATCCGTACGGCGGCCGCGGCAAATGGAGTGCCATGTATCACAACTCTACCGGCGGCGGAAGCGGTCGTCCAGGGACTTGAAGCGTTAAGCAGC
>JAUVQW010000076.1 GCA_030597945.1 Actinomycetes bacterium | reverse complement strand
GTTACCCTCCTCCATAAGATCGAGATCGATATCGGGAACGATGTCGAAAACTTCGAGTGCCTGATCGAGCATATCTCTATGCTGTCCGGTAACTATTACAACCGGATCAATTTCCTCTCTTCTTTCCATCTCTTGGATAACCGGCGCTAATTTAATTGCCTCCGGCCTAGTTCCAAATATGGTTGCGACTTTGATCAATTTTTTCCCCAAGTCAGCCTTTACTAATATTTACCAACAAAAAGGCCTTGCTAACCAAAAAAAATCTTACGGTATTATTTGGGTGATATGGCTGTTGTTTCAACTAGGGTGCGAGAGTTAGTTTTTTAAATAACATATGTAGAATCAACAATTAGGAGCTGATCATTATTTTTATACATTTTACTTTGTTAACTGTATAAGGTCAATATAAAAAGCAAACCGGGTAGATGCATAACTTTTAATAGTAAAAAAGAGCCGTTAACGATCATTTCCGATCAGCTATGATTTATTGACAAAACATCGCAGTAAATTTAGAATATTTATACCCCATATGGGTATATCAAGTGCAGGAAAGGAAGGCATGACGGAAAATACAGCTAAAACATCGCTTCCAATAAGTGGAATGCACTGCGCCAATTGCGTAGCAAGGGTCGAAAAAGCGCTTGGAGAAGTAAGCGGTGTTGAAAAAGCAAATGTCAATTTTGCCAATGAGAAAGCGTTTGTCGAGTATGATCCTAAGACCACTAGCGTTGAAGTCTTGGGAAAAGCGATAGTCGATGCCGGCTACGGCGTAATCCTTCCTAAAGAAACAATAAAAGGCAGTGAATCGGTCTCATTAAAAATCGTGGGAATGGATTCGCCCAAGAGCGCCGACCTTATCTCAACAGCATTAAAAGATATGCCCGGTGTCTTAAAACATAATATCAATTTTGGAAACGAAAAGGCCGAGATCGAATATGATAATAAATCATTATCGCTTTCCGAAATAAGAAATTCGATTGAAAAGCTGGGATATAGGGTCGCAGTTATCTCAGAGGAGCAAGAGATGATGGAAGAAGTGGCCGCATTGAAATCAGCGGAGCTAGCCGACCTTCGAAGAAAATTGATCATCGGCGGCCTTTTGACCATCGTAATACTTTTTGGCAGCTTAAAGGTCGTCTTTCCCTGGGCTCCGGCGTTTCTTCAAAATCCCTTTACCCTTATGTTGCTTACGATCCCGGTTCAGTTCTGGGTCGGTGCTCAATTTTATCGAGGAGCCTGGGCGGCGGCCAAGCATGGAACGACAGATATGAACACTTTGATCGCCCTTGGTACGTCGGCCGCCTTCTTTTACAGCGCCGCCGTTACCTTAACTGATTTCTTTCCACCTGAATATAGCGATCAGGTCTATTTCGATACATCAGCCGTGATCATCGTACTTATACTTCTTGGAAGATACCTCGAGTCTCGAGCCAAGGGGCGAGCCTCGGATGCCATAAAAAAATTAATAAGCCTCAGGCCAAAAACTGCCCGTATCATAAGAGATGGTAACGAGATAGATATTCCGGTTGAAGAAGTCGCGCCCGGAAACATTATCCTTGTTAGGCCAGGAGAGAAGATACCGGTTGACGGGGTAGTAAAAGAGGGAAATTCATCCATCGATGAATCGATGATAACCGGCGAAAGCGTTCCCGTATCGAAAACAACCGGGGATGAAGTGATAGGTGCGACTATCAATAAAACAGGGAGTTTTAAATTCGAAGCGACCAAGGTAGGGAAGGATACGGCATTAGGCCAGATAATCCGCTTGGTCGAACAAGCTCAAGGATCAAAAGCGCCGATACAAAGGCTTGCCGATGTGATCGCCAGTTATTTCGTACCGACGGTCATGGCACTTGCGACTCTGACATTTTTTGCTTGGCTCTTTTTTGGACCCGAGCCGTCATTTACTTTCGCTCTTCTTAATTTTGTGGCAGTGCTGATCATCGCCTGCCCCTGCGCCTTGGGTCTGGCTACACCGACAGCGATAATCGTCGGTACCGGAAAAGGCGCGGAAACCGGCATACTGATCAAAGGTGGCGAATCACTTGAGACAGCCCATAAGGTCACCACGGTGATTTTTGACAAGACCGGAACACTAACAAACGGAAAGCCGGTAGTAACCGATGTTATAGCTACCAATAGTGTAAGCGGGGAAGATGTGATAAGACTTGCTGCATCCGCGGAGAGACATTCGGAACATCCTCTTGGTGAATCTATCGTCGATTATGCCACAAGTAACCAGATCAGACTTAGCGAACCCGCAGAATTTAGTGCTATTGAGGGACAAGGAATAACGGCGGTCGTTGACGGTGAAAAAATATTTATCGGAAGCAGTAAACTGCTAAAAAATAATAATATACCTTTAAACGGCGAAGAAAAGACAGCATCAAAATTAGCTGACGCCGGAAAGACCCCTATATTTGTCGGTAACAGTAAGAAAGTCCTGGCGGTCATCGGGGTCGCTGATACGATTAAGGATAACGCCGGTCGAGTCGTAAGCGATCTTCACAGTCTTGATCTCGAAGTCGCTATGGTAACCGGAGATAACAAAAGAACGGCTAAAGCGATCGCCGGTCTTGCCAAGATCGATACCGTCCTTGCTGAAGTCCTTCCAAAAGATAAGGCAAAAAAAGTAAGCGATCTTCAAGATGAGGGAAAAGTGGTGGCAATGGTAGGCGACGGCATCAATGACGCCCCGGCCCTCGCTGTGGCCGATATCGGAATAGCAATCGGCACCGGGACCGACGTGGCGATGGAAGCATCGGATATTACTCTTGTCGGTGGAGATATAAGCGGGGTAGCAAAGTCGATCAGTCTTAGTAAAAAAACTATGAGTACCATAAAACAAAACCTTTTTTTCGCTTTTTTCTATAATGTTATATTGATACCGATCGCGGCACTGGGCCTTTTAAACCCGATGTACGCTGCGGCGGCGATGGCAGCTAGCTCACTTACGGTCGTTAGTAATTCTCTTAGACTCAAAAATCAGGAACTTTAAATATGATCACCCGGTTATCGAATAATATCGCCAATAGTTATATAATATTAAACGGATTATGGAAAATGAAGAACAGAGCCCAATTGATGAATCGGACGAGAGCAGCTCTAAAAGCCTCGTCCTAATAATTGCCGCCATATGGATCGGTGTCGCTCTGGTCGCCGGTGCCGTTTTTTTTCTGGGCAATGAAAATACCACCGAAACCGATGCTACTAGCTTTACTCAAATTGATGATCAGCTAAAGAACATCCAGGATCAATTAAAGAGCGATCCAAACAATCTTGACTTATTGATGGGGCTTGGCCATCTATATCTGGATACTGACCGGGCCAGTGAGGCGATACCTGTATTTGAAAAAGTACTGTCCTTTGATCCAAATAACTTAGACGCAAAAGTGGATATAGTAGTCGCTAATATGAAACTGGGGCAGACAAACGGCCAGTTGAAAAAGTTAGATGATATCTTAAAAATCGAACCAACTTATGATTATGCCCTATATGTAAAAGCTAATTTTCTTTCAAGCGTTTCCAATGATTACCAAGGCGCCCTGGCAATATTAAAGGATCTCGAAAAAATAATTACCGATCAAGATAAACTTAAGACCGTTAAGGATTCGATCTCAAATGCACAGCAGGAATTAGACAGCCAGCAAGGAACATCTAAATCATCCTCTCAGTAGTTTTTTGTTTGCCGCCTTCATTTTATATTAATTAGCAATGTATAACATTGTCCGGTAACTCTCTAACCGTATTAAAAAGACTATTCTTGCACCAAAAAATAATTTTATTTGAGTCGCTAAAAGAACTTTTTGAACGGATTGCTTACGCAGTCGTCCAAGCTGACCGCCTAGATCCTTGCCAACCCTAACAGCTGTTTATCTCCGAAGGTGTGAGGTATATTAATTTTAGGGAACAAAAATATCTTCCCTGATGGGAGGTACTAACGATGAAGAAGAATGATTTTTTAAATATTGTAAAGTCAAAGACTGACTCAGAAACTCAAGTAATGGCCGAAGAAGAGGCACGGGCTGTATTTTTTGCCCTAAAAAAGGCGATGAACTCGGAGGATGCCGAGGAGACTATTATAGATAAACTGCCAAACGAATTGAAGTCAATGTTTGAGGAGCCCGAAGATATCTCTTCTAAAGATGTGGCACTATCCGAACTCCAAGATGAGGATACCGTTAAAGAAGGTCACGAGCCTGAAGAATATGTCATTACCTGATATTTTGCCACAATATCAAAGATATACTTCTACTCATCAACCTTCTTTTTAGTTGCCTCTTTACCAAAGCATTCTTCTGCCATCGGACACCAATCAATGCAAGAGGCTTGCTGGCCTCTTGTCACAATATGACCACACTCTGTGCAGTTGGATCGCTTTTCCCTAGTAAAGAACTCCACTTCACCACCGCACTCTGGGCACTTCTCAATCTCTAATTCCGGGATCTTAACATTGTCAGCGCCCGGACAATTTCTATCTGTCATCTTGCAATCCACCTACCTTTATGATCACTAGTTTAAGAGATCATTTAAGTCTTGGAAGCGAAATTAAGGATCGCCACCATTAGCAGGATGCCAAATCCGAGAGTAAGGTTTACATATGACAGTATTACTATCCGCCCCTGAAGGACGGTAACATCTGTCGAAGGCTCCTCTTTAGGCTTTGGCGCCCCTTCCACCAGCTTCGGGCCATAGATAAGGCTATTTAAAGCTGTAACTGCGATCATTAAGAAAACGAGAATTATTTTTATTAGCAACGCTATACCGTAAGGCGTACCCAGCGGTGCTTCAACGTCTCTTAGAGCCACAAACGCGATCATAAAACCAGTAATCACCAGAGTTACCATGCTGATCCAGGCATAACGCTTAAACCGCTGCATACCCATCAACCTGATAAACTGTGGTGGAATTCCCTTAGCCCCGACTGCCGGAGTCAAGACGACATTCATAAATATTAATCCGCCGAGCAGCGTAAAAGCAGCAATAAGATGAAACCACCTGATGATTACTGCGGCTACCTCCATATAGAGCCTCTTACCATCGTCACGAAGCGGCTTTGTTCAATGCTTCTACCAGTTCTTCTACATCTAGTCCGTGTACCATCGCGCCTTGCTCTACGTTTTCATATTGGGTCGCGGGACATCCCAGACAGCCCATTCCAAACTGTTGAAATACCTCAACAGTACCGGGATATTTCTCAACGACCTCCGCTATTGTCATGCCTTTATCAACAGACATCTTTCATCCTCCTTTTCTATTAGCTGCCGCCATGAATAAGCGGTGGCAGACACCTTACGCAGACCTTCTTTGACTCTCCCTCGTGTTCACTATTTAGGAGCACCCTCTCATCACTCGTCGCTCCACAGATGAAACATTTACTTTCTTCTTTTTTATCTTCCACTTTTCCCTCCCCTTTTCTTAAAGAAATTCTATCCGTATATTCAATAAAATAAAATGACAAATGTCACATAAACCATGTGATATTTGTCACACATAACTTAGGTCCAAAGCCCAAGTTTCTCTTTATCAATGATTGTCAATTTCTTGCCGTCGACCTTTAATATTTCGGCTTTTACGAATTTAGTTAATTCCCGTGTTACCGTTTCTCTGGAAACACCGATCATTTCAGCAATATCCTGCCTGGAAAAGGGAAGGTCGAGAAATATCTTGCTTCCAGATACTTCTCCGTATTCCCTCTCAAATTTTATAAGGAGCTTCGCTAGGCGTTGTGGCACATTTTTTAAAGCCATATCTCTTAATAGATTATGGGCCTGCCTTAACCTTTTTCCCAATACCCGGATAAGCTTTAGTGAGATGTCCGGATGATTTTTTACCAGTTGTTCAAAGTCGTCCCTACTGATCGACCAGATCGTTGAATCGACCATCGTCGCAGCTGTTGCCGGATACGGGCCACCGTCAAAAACAGGCACATCCCC
>JAUVQW010000087.1 GCA_030597945.1 Actinomycetes bacterium | reverse complement strand
GTGGCGGGACCCAGAATTGAACTGGGGACGCAGGGATTTTCAGTCCCTCGCTCTACCGACTGAGCTATCCCGCCGCCGCCTGCCTAACCATATATAAATCAGCAGACAGTTCGAGATTATAAGTTAAATCAACCCTACTGTAAATAAATAGATGGGAGTCCGGGCCTTGACCACAACTTTTAAGTGGTTTCTGTCTCACCGATCACAAGAGAGGGGAAAAGATCGTAGAGCTTAACGACCCTTCTTATAAGAGGTCTTATCAAGATAAGCATCAATGTGATAAGTGATAGCATTATTGCGAACATATGGGTGTTCGTCTGCTTATACGTTAGATCTACTTGGCTTGAGCCGGCATCCAGATGAACAGCCATCAGGCCCCCATAAGATTTTGTCTCTACATCTTTTCCATCGACACTTGCTTTCCAGTAAGGCGACCATGACATCGATAGGAGCTTCCACGAAGTACGGTCGGTCGATATCATATAACTTCTACTGTTTTGTTCCTCTTTAATGACTTCATACTCGGTCTCGACAACCTTGGCGGTACCTATCATATTTCCGGCAACATGGCGAAGAAACTCATACTCTGACGGATCGTCCTCATAAACCGCGTGATATAACATGTTGTAACCGATAAAAACCGTCTCCCCTTTACCGATCCTCTTTCTTCCGATTATTGGGTACTTGTCATCTACAGTAATTCTCGGTACAAGGGGCCCCCTAAAGTAATTACCCAGCCAATTTTCATCGCTTCCAAGGATGGTTGAAGCACTCTCGGGAAATACTTCTTCGCTATCTCTACTTAAGGCTGCAAACTCACGCTCCCTTACATTTAGCCCTAAGAACCTGTCCCGGGGCATCAGCGTGGATAGGCTGCCGTCGGTAGCCACTAATAGCTTGCCGCCGTTACCCACGTACTTAGTCAGAGCAAGATCAGTCTTTTTGGGATCGAGGCTATCAAAACCATAAAGGATGATCGAGCGGTACTTTTTAAGCTCTTCATAGGGGTAGTCATCAAGAAGAGTGCTGCCTCCGACAATAAATCCGATTCTATTAAGATCTTTTAATATCTCGATCGGATAATCTTTTCCACTTCCGATGACTAAGACCGGATCGATGCTCTGAACAAAACCGGCAGGTTCATAATGGAATATCTTATATTTGCTGTTTTCCATCGCCAGAGTCATGCCGTCAGCTTCCATGAAACCACTGGCGATCTTTGAGTAACGATCAGTGACCATTACATACTCTACGTTCCAACGGTCGATTTTCATCAGCACCGCGCTCATTTTTTCTTCCTTAGTTACCTTATCATTCATAAATGCCTCAAGTTCTGAGGAAGTTCTCGAAGATTGAACTTCATACCCGTTTATCATTGACTTACCTGTGAGTGCAGGGAGGTCAGCATATTGAGGTATGTTTTTCCCGATAACCAGCAATCGTCCACCGTCACTTCCCGTACTCTTTAGAAAATTTATTGCTTCCTGAAGGGTAATGTGCCGAGTCTCTTTTCCCGGGGTAATAATGTCATCGGCAAAGACAAATGAGTAGTCAGCAACAAGCATTGTCGTACTAAATAATAATATCGCAACAACAATAAGAGTTGAAATGACTTTAGGCACTGTTTTTCTCTCAAGCGCCTTAGCAAGTATTGCTCTCCAATCAATCGAAACAAGAGCATATAGAGTAAGGCTGGCCATAACGGTAAGTGAGATGGTCGCTACGATCATTCCCGCATAGTAAAAGAGCGTATTTACGGCTGGCAGTCTGTCTGCAAAAGGTGTATAGACAAATAGGCTAAGTGATGCGCCGACGAAGAACGTTACCATCCAGGGAATATATTTATCTTTCAGATCTTTAAAAGCTATTACGCCAAAACTAAGCATCAACAGGATGAGACCGAAATACCTTGTAGTACTACTCGCGTTAAAATCTCTCATAAAAAATACATCGGCGGGAAGAGGAATACGGTTAGAGTAGATCGACCCGAGTGCTCCTATCGATTTTATTTGAAAAATATATGGAATCCAAAAAAAAGCGGTTAATCCTAAAAAGACTATGTATGACGCTGTCAATAAAAATATTGGACGATGAAATGCCGCGTCAAATAAGCGTGCTCTCTTTTTTAAATCGACTTTAAGATAGATTATGGAAAAAATAAATGATATCACTATTAACGTTGCCGCCGTATCGACATGAAATACCATAATAAGTGCCGTAACTAGCGTAAAACCGACCGGCATCTTCAACCGATCCGACTTTAACCAGCGTAAAAGGAAGTACAGGCTAAGCGGAAGTAGGGCATTGGCATAAAAATCGGGGGGCTTTCCCCTTACTAGATATATTGAGAGAACTATGGGATTAAGAGCGTAGGCAAAAGAGGCAAAGAGAGAGATAAAAGCCTTCTTCCAAACTTCCAGCCGACTTGGTAAAACCTCAAAGACCAATAGAAAAGTCGATACTGCCGCAATATTGACACCGTAGATAATCATAATCTTGCTGGTGTTTGCCAAATCATTTATAAAATAATCAATAAAAGCTGCTAGAAAATAGAACATCGGCGGATAGAAGAGAAATTGATGGTATCCGGCATACCATTTATCAGACCAATCTACATAGGAACCATTTCCGGTGATTATATCTTTCGTTTCCATGACCTTAAAAAAATGGCTTAGGGTCTCAAAACCTCCAGCGTATCCAGGCTGAACAAAAACTCTAAACAGGTAAAGCGAAACAGCAAAAAAAATCATCAATGACAATATAGTAAATAAAGAAACTCGGGCGTCACCGATAAGAGTCTTCAGCTTCTCAAGGGAGAGCGGAAGAGAGCCAGAGAGTTTCTGAAAAAGACCGGGGTGATCTAGAATTGCCGGATCCTCCGCGGTCTCTGCACTTTTTTTCGTCAATTTATCAAACTGTTGAGAGGATTTCGATTCCGTCTTCGCCATATATCTTTCCTTGGACCGTTGTGAACCTTTCCATCATTACTTTTCTTTCTCCTGCTACCCCACCTAGCGAATCTTTGCCAACGGAGGTACCCGCTTTAATTTTAATATCATTATGTGAATATACGCATTCCTCGATGTAGCAGTTATTTCCAATCAAAAGTTCACCGTGACATACAAGAGACCCCTCAACAACAGTACCTGAACCAAAAGTTGCCGAACCCCCTACATGGATGCTTCCCTCAAAATAAACTCCCGTAGATGCCTTTAAATCGCCTTCAATGATCATGTTGCCCGCTAATCGTTCATCCGCCGGAATTTTAACATTTCCCTTTACTCTGAATGTCTCTCCGCACTGCAACCACATCTTATTAGACTCAAAGTATGATGGCCTCTGTTTCTTCTCCAACGCGATCAAAGGATCCTTTGAAAGTCCCAGAGCATTTGCTCTCAAAAGAACGTCATTATAGGCGACGATCTTACCCGTCGATTGCTCTAACATCCTACCGATATCAGTAAGCGGTTTTTCGTCAAAATTCTCAATAATTATCCTATCGAGATCCGTCGACCACAATGTCTCACTAAAATCGAGTTTGTTTGAAAACTCGCCCTCGTCCACCCCGATACTGATCTGAGGTGCCGCCAGCGCTTTAAAGAGGCCGTTTCCGTTGATCATTATCCTTTCGCCAGCTGTTGCACGTCCTTCGATCTCGCATCCTTCTTCGATACTTAACAGCCTTTCAGCATCGACCCATCCGGAGACCGAGTTATCTGAACCCAAAAAGATATTGCCTGCATGCGCAGCGATCAACCGATTATCAAATCCCGTCTTAAGATCTTTATCAACATTTATTTCACCCAACAGAGTACATTCGTCATCAATCGTCATCTCCCCGGCTACGACAATTGGTTGATTGAAATCAGTACCGCTTGAAAGATGGACGTCACCGTCTGACATCTTTACGACTTCAGGACCTCGGTGCATCGATAGAACAACATCGTTAAAGCTTTCGCCAGAGATAATTGTCGAACCGCCATCAGTGCTTAGCTGATCGGCAGATGTCTTATGCATGCTGGCCTTCAAATACTTCTTATAGGCTTTAGAAAAATATCTCTCATCTATGTCGCGATCCATATCGATATCAATCGGCCCGGGATCTTTGGGTCTTCTTAATTCGATAAAACCGGGAACGAAGACAAGTAGAGCCATCATAAAGAAAGCCAGCAGTAATAAAAGGTAATTTAACATCCTACTTCACTCTCCTTCCTCTCGACTTAGAGTGTCCTCTTTTATCAGTCTTCGCCCACCTGACGCCAGTCTTTTCAACTCCAACAGCTTGCATTGTCACATCCTGACTGTGGATGACGAGGGACCTAAAGAAGGCACCGGTACATAGCCAAATATTCGCAAAGAAGTTAAAGAGAGACCAGGGAAGGAGCCATATTATCCGACCCCTCTTATCCAACATCGCCGATATACCGATCTCATTAAAGGCCGCAAAATTTCCCACATTATTGTAAGCAACTGTAAACAAGAGAGCCGAGAATAACAGCCACCACCAATATGAGCCAAAGAAATAAGTGATTATTGAAAGAACAAGACCGGCCAGCATCAATACGGGTACTATATAGACACCCATTAACAATAAGCCGTCTATCTTTTGAGTCACCTTCAATATCGGATTTCTAACTATGGCGCCTGAGTGGTTAAGCAGGCATTGGTTATGCCCGACTGCCCAACGCGTTAGTTGATGACGCCTTTCTTTCCAATTTACTACAGACTCCTCATAACATTCTGCGATATTTACATAGGCGATCTTCCATCCGTTTAGATAAGTTCTAATGGTGACATCCGTGTCTTCGGCAAGCATGATAGTGTTCCAGCCGCCTATTCTTTTTAAAACTGAGCGTTTGATCCCACCAACTGTCCCTCCGTACTGGGGAATCAGATTAAGATTAAATCTGGCCTGTTGATCGACCTGGTACCCGCCCGATCTCTCAAGATCTAGTAGTCTGGTCATAAGAGACTGGGTCGTATTTATTGGTACGACTCGACCCATGACAAGACCGATCTCAGGATCACAAAATGGTGCCACCAGCCTCTTTACACAAGCTTTTGTTGGTTGATAGTCGGCATCAAAAACAAGGATTATGTCATTTTTTGCAAGCTCTGTTCCTGCCTTTAGAGCGTCACCTTTTCCTCTTCCTCCCTTATCGCGATGAATAGCATTGATATATGAGTGCGATGCCGCATAAGAATCGATGATCTCTCCGGTTTTGTCGGTAGAATTATCGTTTATAGCAATGACCTCGAAGTGGTCATTATCTTTTGGATAGTCCATTACCGTTAATCGCTCCAATATAGTCGCCGCTACTGCCTCCTCGTTTTTCATCGGCAAGATAACGGTGACGCTG
>JAUVQW010000011.1 GCA_030597945.1 Actinomycetes bacterium | reverse complement strand
CCTCAAAACTGAAGATGACAAAGGAAAGGATCGTCACCAATATCGCAGTTCGCGTCTTATTTTTAATAAACAGATTTAGGGCGAGTGAGATCAAAAAAATCACCAACGCAATTAATGCAAGTGAGAAAAAAAGTTCACCGTAGTTAAGTTTGGATCTGTTTTTCGCAAAAAGGGTAAGCGCCGGAATCATTGATATGATGTACGGATGAAAAGGATATTTTAATATCTTCATACTAGATCTTAGTCATAAGATAGAGATGGCGATCGGTCTTCTCTATTGGCTCTGATGCGATTATACTAAATCTTTTTTTAAAAGCCTTCTCAAAACCTTCTCTGTGATAGTCCGTAAAGATGTCTTCTCGTGTTGCAAGAAGTCTCTTTACTTGAGAATCTTCTTTGGGAACGAACTCGATGATGAGATTATCGCTAAGGTTTGCAAAGAAATCAGCTAGTTTTTCCAAGGGAACGTTATTGGAGATAGCCAGATGATGAATTAGGGCCAACGCCATAACTGTGTCCGCCGGACCTCTTTCAATAAGCGACTCCCGTTCTTTGTTTTCCCAGCCGATGGCGGGACTCGGATTAGTGAGATCCAAAAGTAGTGGCAGCACCGAACAGTCTGTGTTGGTGCCATTACTGGAATAGTTTTGCTCAACAGCATTAATATCGATGTCGAAAGCAAGAGTTAGAACTCCTTTTTCGCTGGCGATTTTACTAAATACGCCGGTATTGGCTCCGAGGTCCCAGACAATCTTTGATCGTTCATTTAATGCCTTGTCAAGAAAATCAGAGACCAGCTTCTGCTTATTTTGAAATGAGTGATCAGCGTAGTTTGTGCCTTGATAATACTCGCCCCATTCGGTACTTTTTATCTGGCGTTTCATTTTTCTAACCGCGGAGGACAAATTGTCAATCAAGCCTAGCATCGCTAACTTCTTCATTGCATGGCGCTTTTTTGAAACGCTTTGATCGGCATATTTTTTTTGGCTCTTGGCATGGAGATGTATATGGGTTGCAATAGAAAACGACAACATACTCTTTCTCGGTAGAAGTCTGCTCGCTAGGTCAAGCGGAATGCCATCGATATAGACACGAAACAGTTGGCTAAGCCTTTCGTCAACTGACTTCATGAGAGCAAGGGGAGCCAGAAAATGTTGGCAAAATTGTTTATAAGCTATCCAAGGTTCTCCCTCAATATATTTTTCGAAGGAAAGCGTATCGATAAGTACCGGGCGGCAGTCTCTAAATTGGATATTATAAACACTTGCATCTTTTAAGATCATCCCGTGTTCTAGAGCTTTATTTTGGATCTCAAGGGTCGCTAGAGCAGCATCTTTTAGTTGGCTAAAACACCATTCGTAAGGAAAGGAAATGAAAGAAAGATGTTCGGGTTTTATTATCTTATAGATCGATTCATCTTTTTTGGCTTCATCAGCTATTTCTTCGTGACTAAGGAGCAGGCCTTCTTCGACAAGTTCGTCATACAGCCCTGAAGACATTAGTTCATCGTAGTTCTCTTTGTACGTTAAGTTAATCTGTCTAAAGATCTCGTTTTTTTTATAGAAGAGAAATCCACTAGGATCTCTAAAAGATCCGGGAACTGTCTCTATGCCCATTTAGTATCTAGCCTTTTTTTGATTTTGTAATACCTGAAATAAAAGATCTGATGTTTTTCCAGAAAGCTTTAATCGCAAATGCGCCTCCAAGCACGGCCCCGATCAGCAACTGAATTACATAACTACCAGTTCCGGGATCCAGATAGGCAAAGGCCTGAGCTGGAAGCAGTAACATCATTATCGCGATAACTGTCGCGACCTTTAAAAGGTTTTTTGTTTTTCCCATGATCATTCCTTTTCTAATTTACTTTTACTTTATTTCCAAAAACGTGATTACTTATCCAGTTACCATAGATTTCTATGAATCAATTATACAGAATAAAGAAGATCAGACAAAGAGAGAAATAATTAGTTTGTGAAAAAAAGTGACGCTCTCCTTTTTGAAAAAGGATTTTAAAAAAGGTATGCTTTTAAATAGTAAAAAGGAAGTTAAAAACCATGAGAAAAGATTCTAAAAAAATTACTGGCAATAATGTAGCCAGGGTCCGTATGACAAAGCAGCGGCAGCTGCTTCTCGATTTACTAAGAGAGAGCGATGGTCATGTAGATGCTAAAGAGTTATTCATAGAAGCTAGAAAAAGAGAGCCTTTGATAAATAAATCCACCGTCTATAGGAATCTACAACTTTTTTCAAAATTAGGTATTGTCGAGGAGCGTCATTTTGATGACACTCATCACCACTATGAGTTCTATTCCTCACCAAAGCATCATCATCTCAGGTGCCTTAGTTGTGGCAAGGTAATCGAATTTAAGAGCGATTTAACGAAAAAAGTGATTAAAGAAACTGAGAAAAAAAATAAGTTTAAAATTGTCGGTGCCGAATTTTTAATGGTGGGTTATTGTGAGGATTGCCAGGCCGGTAGCGATAAAGACTAGTTACAGATCTCAGCAAGATTCGGACTAAATATTTATTCTATTGACAAAACTTAAAGAGCGGTTTATTCTACGTATGTAGTTGCAACTGAATCGCAAAAAGAAAGATTATAACCCGGGTACTTATCTTTTTATTTTAGGCAGACATGATTCAACTAAAGGAAAGGAGAATGAGTGGCAATTTCTATTAGTATTTTAAGAAAGATCATTATTCCCTGTTTGGCAATACTAGTCCTTTTTGCCGGTGCCTGTGAAAGAGGGTCTGGTTCGGGCGATAAAGTGAGTGAGGAAAAAGAAGAGGTAGTAGTCTATTCGTCTAGGATAGAAGAGCTTATTAGGCCGGCTTTTGACGCCTTTACTAAAGAGACTGGTATAAAGGTCAAATATACAACCGGAAAAGAAGAAGAGCTTTTGCAGCGCCTTAAATCTGAGGGTGAGAATTCTCCCGCAGATATTTTGATTACGGTCGATGCGGGCAATCTATGGCGAGCTGCTGAGAATGAAGTGTTTCAGCCGATCGAATCGGCGATCTTAAGTGAGAATATTCCAGAAAATCTTCGTGATCAGGAAAATCGTTGGTTTGCTTTGACTATTCGCTCAAGAACGATAATGTACAACACTGAAAAAGTTAGTCCTGAAGAACTCTCGACATACGAGGCTTTGGGAGATAGTAAATGGAAAGAAAGGCTGGCGCTTAGGACATCGGCGAAAGTCTACAATCAGTCATTGGTCGCGTCGATGATTGCTAGCTTGGGTGAGGAAGAGGCTGAAAAAGTAGTGAAGGGCTGGATGGCAAACGATCCTGAGATCTTTGGCAGCGATGTAAAGATGTTGGAGGCGATGGCAGCCGGCCAAAAGGATGTGGCTATAGCTAATACCTATTATTTAGGAAGACTTTTAAAAGAAGACCCGGAGTTGCCACTTGCTGTTTTTTGGCCCAATCAGGATGACCGGGGTGCGCATGTAAATGTATCCGGGGCCGGTATTACAAAAAATTCACCAAATAAAGACAATGCCGTTAAACTATTGGAGTTTTTAAGTTCAGCAAAAGCTCAAAAAATGTTTGCGGAGACAAACATCGAATATCCAGTGAATCCAGACGCTGAGCTTCACGAATTACTTAAAGAGTGGGGCGATTTCAAACGCGACGATCTTAACGTCTCTGAACTTGGCAGTAACCAAGTCGAGGCCGTAAAAATAATGGACCGGGCAGGATATAAATAAGATCTAAAGTAGCTTTAGACAAGTTTAAATGCAGATAGTAGAGATAATTTGATGGAGATAATCTCAAAAAGAATAGGATGGTCGATCTTTTTGATCGCATTGGCAGGGCTTACGGCTCTGCCAATCGCCTATGTTGCCGTAGCAATATTGACGCCGACCCTTGATATCTGGGTACATCTCTGGCAGACGACGCTTGGTGAGATGTTTGCGAATACTTTCTTTCTCATGTTCGGAGTAGGGTTAGGGACTATGGTGCTCGGTACGTTGCTTGCCTGGTTGGTGGTAGTCTACGACTTTCCCGGTAAAGGCTTCTTTGATTGGGCTCTTATATTACCGCTTGCAGTGCCGGGTTATGTTATGGCGTTTATAGCCTTATCGATCTTTAACTTTACCGGACCAGTTCAGACGGCTTTTAGAGGATGGTTTGGTAGCGGTATCTGGTTTCCTGATATCAGATCAGGATTTGGCGTTTTTATCGTCATGACTCTCGTTCTCTATCCATATGTATACCTATTGGCGCGTGCCGCTTTTCTAGAACAAGGAGCGACGTTGATAGACGCTGCCAGATCTCTCGGTTTTAACCGCACCAGAGCGTTTTTTAAAGTAGTCTTGCCAATGGCAAGGCCGTCTATCGCAGTCGGCGTGGCATTGGCGGTAATGGAAGCCATAGCTGATGTCGGTGCCGTAACAACTCTTGGCTTCCCTACTCTTTCATCGGGCGTATACCGGATATGGGTGGGATTTTTTGATGAAAAAGCGGCACTCGAGCTTGCCGGCGTACTTCTAGTGATTGCTTTGATACTTCTTTTTTTAGAGAAAAAATTAAGGGGTAGGGCTCGTTATTATCAAGAACTTGGTCGCAGCATCAAAGCCGAACCCGTTACCTTGTCAAATTGGCGAAGATGGGGGATCACTGCCCTTTGTTCAACGGTACTTGCAGTTTCGTTTGGTCTACCTTTGGCTCAACTCGGTACATGGGCGTTCGGACAGATACAAGTAGGGGCTCTACAGGCTAGATATTTGGAATTTACCTTAAATACTCTTGGCCTTGCTGTAATCGCTGCTTTAATAACCATCTTTATTGCTCTTTTGTTGGCATATGGAAAAAGATTGAATAAAGGAAAAACCATCGGTTCGGCAATCCAGATCAGCGCTATGGGATATGCGATACCGGGAGCGGTAGTTGGAATCGGGATCATTGCCGCCATCATCTCGGGGCAGACAATACTAAATTCGATATATAGTTTCTTTTCTGATAATAAAGCGCCGATTCTCTCAGGATCGGTCACGGTTCTTATATACGCATACATTGTTAGATTTATGGCGGTTGCATATCGGCCCACCGAGGCAAGTTTGGAAAAAGTGACCCCTAATATGGATATGGCCTCACGTAACTTGGGAAAATCTCCTTTATCAACACTCAGACTTATTCATTTTCCTCTGCTCAAGGTCGGTCTTTTAACCGGCGCAGTCCTAGTCTTTATCGATGTGATGAAAGAACAGCCGGCAACTCTTTTACTTCGACCCCTAGGAAAAGAGACGCTGGCGACCAGAGTATGGCAATTAACAAATGAATCGCTTTGGGAAGCGGCGGCACTTCCGGCGATTACAATAGTACTTGCCGGGGTGATTCCGATAATATTTCTAATGAGGGCATCAAGTGGAAAAAGCAGAAAAACAACGAATATTACAGTTGAAGAGATAGGTTTAGAGGGAGACATCTAATTGGATAACGGAAAAAGTATAAATAATACGGAGCTGGCGGTAGAGTTAAAAGAAGTCACAAAAAGATATGAAGCAAGAAAAGTCGTCATCGATAAGCTCTCGCTTGAATTAAAAAAAGAAGAGATATTGGTACTATCCGGCCCTAGTGGCTGCGGCAAGACCACTACGCTTCGTTTAATAGCCGGCATCCTTAAGCCGGAAGAAGGCAGTGTGATGATCGAGGGTAGAATTGTATCCGGCGGTGAATGGGTGCCCCCGGAGAAACGTCCGGTAGGGATGGTCTTTCAAGATTTTGCTCTCTTTCCCCACTTAAACGTTGAAAAAAATGTCGGCTTTGGCCTAAAGGGTTTAGATAAGACTAAAAAAAGCGAGATTATTGAGAAAAACCTGAAATTAGTGGGACTCTCCACTAAAAAGGAACGTTTCCCCCACGAGCTTTCCGGTGGTGAGAAGCAGAGGGTCGCTCTTGCCAGAGCTCTTGCCCCTGCTCCCAAGGTCGTCCTCCTAGATGAACCTTTCTCAAACCTTGATGCATACTTGCGAGTACGAGTTAGAGAAGAGATCCGGCAAATACTTAAAAAAGCAAAAACTTCCACTGTCTTTGTAACTCATGACCAGGAGGAAGCTTTGGCTCTTGCTGATAGGGTTGCGGTATTTAATAACGGCAAGATCGAGCAATTAGGAACGCCAGAAGAAGTCTATCACCGGCCAGAGACCAGGTTTGTCGCCGATTTTATCGGTCAGGCAAATTTTATTTTAGGTCGCGTTGAATCCGGTGGTATAGTTACGGAGCTCGGAGTCTGGCCGGCGCCGGCTGCTCTTCAAAAAGGAACGGAACTAAAAGTCATGCTAAGGCCCCATGATGTGCACTTGAAGGTCGATCCCGATTCCAGTAATTATATTGATACCAGGCAATTTCTTGGCGAGGAGAATCTTTATTCGATTCTTTTACCCTCCGGACAGAAGATATTGAGTACGATGCCTTCTCACGCAGTCTTTAAAACCGGAGAGAGCGTTAAGATAACCATCAGCCGTCCTCAGGCAGTCGTCTTTCATGGCGATAATGTTCTGATGACCGATTAATAAAGCCCAGATGCTGCTGACGACACATTTAAAAATCGCCGCTTGTCCATTTTAAGACCCCAACTCTTATCTCTAATAGACAAAATTTTTCAAAATGATCGATATTATTAATACCCCTTGCTTAGTTTGAGATATTTGGTAATAGGAATAAAAAATCATGGAAGAAAGAGCGATCAAACTTTATTCGAGTGAAGTAAGGTATATATATCGTTATAATGTCGGGATCATTTTTTTACAAGGTGACATCGATTTCTCAGTGTATCAAGAAATAAACTTTTTTTTTGAGTACCTTTTTGAAATTAGAAACTCTCCAATAGTAATCGATTTACGAGAAGTGAAGTTTATTGATAGTACCGGCGGTCTTAGGATTCTCCAGGAGTCAATAAAAAAGTTAGGCTACGAGCGTCTGGCTCTGTCAAATGTCAACGCTAATATCAAAAGGTTGTTTAAGATAGCTAACATGAATGAGATACCGATCTATGCTAACGTCCATCAAGCGGTAAAAGAGCTGTCCGTCTCTGTTTTTGATCCTCCCTTCGATAAAGCTTGCTAGATCGACGAAAACGATTAACTTACCTGCTTGGCGGGAATATCCTTCCTAACCGTTCTTCCATAAGAATAATATATGACTTTTGAAGAAATAATCAGGATCATTGTCGTTGTCATCGAAAGCGCCGGAGTTCTTGTCATCTCTATCACGAGCGCTATCGCCCTTTTTTCTTATTTAAAAGAACTGCCAAGTCCAGATATTCCTAAGATCAGGTTAAGACTGGCGCAGGGCCTGTCTCTTGGCATCGAATTTAAGATCGGAAGCGAGATAATCCGTACCGTAATCGTCGGGACTTTTCAGGACCTGGCGTTCTTGGCGGCGTTGATCGCGGTAAGAGGCATATTAAATTTCTTAATAGAAAGAGAGACTAAGGAGCTAAGGAAAAGAGTTGTAGAAGATGGAAGTGCTTGAGAATTATGTGGTCTCGACTATAATCTTTTTTTCCAATGCACTGGGTGCATTGGGTACGGTAGTGATAGTCATTGTTGCCTTAAAGGCGATGGTGGAATTCTTTTCTAAATTAAAGCAAGCTGAATATGATGATGTAAGGTTAAACCTGATAAGAGGTTTGGCTTTAGGCCTTGAATTCGGAATAGGCAGCAGCATATTAAAGATCTTTGCCGTGGAGACGGTGCTGGATATCGCTCTTTTGGCTGCGATTATTTTTATTAGGACTTTTCTTATCTACGTGATCTATTTGGAGATAAAGGCATATAAAAAATTAAGAAAGGCTAAATAATTTTCAGGCATAGGTCGCTTATTTCATGAATCTCTCAAGGGCGGTTATCAATTCATCAATAGATTCAACTCCCCCTTCTTTCTTAACTGCATCTCTTACACATCCATGAATATGGTCATCTAGGATTATTAGTCCTACTTTCTTTGTCGCTGCCATCACTGAGGATATCTGGGTCAAGATATCTATGCAGTATTGATCTTCATCGACCATCTTTTGCAGGCCACGGACTTGACCTTCGATGCGTCGAAGTCTTGAGAGAATATTTTTCTTATCTTTATCGTATGCGCTCAAAATCGATCTTCCGGAAGTCGAGGCCTACCTATTCCAAGCTTTCAATATAAGCTTCGGCTGACGTTGCGGCGATAGCGGCGTCACCTACAGCTGTCGCTACTTGCCTAAGCGGCGTCACCCTTGCGTCACCGGCTACAAATAATCCGGGGACCGACGTTTCCATTTTATCGTTGGCCTTTATAAATCCGCCTTCATCTTTTTCAACGATATTTATAAAATCGGTGTTGGGGAGTATGCCGACGAAAACAAAGACTCCTTGAACCGGAAGTTCTTTTTCCGAGTCATCCTTTACATTTTTTAGGGTAACGCTCTCCACGCTGTTTTCCCCGTTTATTGAAGTCACGACCGAGTCCCAATTAAAATTAATGGCCGGGCTGGCAAACGCTTTTTCCTGGATTATCTTTTCCGCTCTCAGTGCGTCTCTTCGATGCACGACCTCGACTCTATTTACCATCTTAGAGAGAAAGAGTGACTCTTTAACTGCGGTATCACCGCCGCCAACCGAGGCGACGTCTTTTCCTTTAAAAAAGAAGGCGTCGCAGGTAGCACAATAGGAGACACCCCTACCGGTAAATTCCTGCTCACCCGGGACTCCCAATTTTCTTGGCTTGGCTCCGGAGCATATAATAACTGCTTTACATTCATGATCACCGCTGGTCGTCTTTACTATTTTTTTCTCACCATGATCTTCTACAGCCGTTACCTCAGCACTCTCCATTACCAGACCGAATTTTTTTGCCTGCTCTTCAAATTTTTGCATCAGTTCTACTCCGCTGATTTCCGAATAACCCGGGTAGTTCTCAATGACATCCGAAAGAGCGATTTGTCCGCCAGGTCCGGTCTTTTCCAACATCAAGACGTCCAATTGTGCTCTAAGCGAATAAATTGCGGCCGTAAACCCTGCCGGTCCCGCTCCTATTATTATTAAGTCTTTCAATATCCTCTCCTAAAATAGGTAATAAAATATATATACTAGCTTACAAGATTTAAGGTATCAATATAAAAGAGTTTTCCTTTTTAAGTATTTCATAAACTAGATGTTAGTCGCGAGATTGAAAAACCATTTATTGGATAATATCAATTTGGATGAATAGATGATGAAGAGGATCATACTGGTTCCACTTGGCGATATACCTTCGGACTTGATCGATGGTTTAAAAAACGATCTTGGTTTATTTAGGTTGGAGACGGTAGTAGAGTTGCCGGAACCCGAACCGGCCTATGCTTTTGATCCTTCAAGAGGGCAATATCGCTCGACCATGATTTTAAAAAGACTGAAGAGCGAGGCTTCTGTTGAAGATCTTATTCTCGGAATAACGTCGGTCGATCTCTTTTCAAAAAATCTGACATTTGTTTTCGGTGAAGCAGAGATCGGAGGGATTGTGGCTGTCATCTCACTTGCCAGACTGGATCAAAGTTTCTATAGGACGAAGAGTGACAACGGCCTTTTATTAAAAAGAATTAAAAAAGAGGCTATCCATGAATTAGGACATGTCTTCGGCCTCAATCACTGCAACGATGTCCATTGTGTGATGTATTACTCGAACGATCTAGTCGACACCGATAATAAAAAAGACGACTATTGTGATCTTTGTAAAAAAGGGGTGGAACCATTTTTTGATAACCAAGGAGATGACATCAGCAGGCGGGCTGGTTTTTCGTAAGGAAAAAGGAAAGACCGAGGTAGTCATATGTAAAAAAAGCGGGGAAGAAAATGTTTGGTGCTTGCCTAAGGGCTTAGTTGAAGGTGATGAAGATCTTGGTGAGACCGCTTTAAGAGAGGTCGAAGAAGAGACCGGGCTAAAGGGCGACATTAATGACATTATCAGCGATATAGACTATTGGTATGTTTCAAAAAAAGAAGATATCAGAGTACATAAGAGAGTCTACTATTATCTAATAGATTTTGTTTCCGGCGACACTATCGATCATGACTGGGAGATGGAAGAGGTCGCATGGGTTCCTATCGGTGAAGCTGAAAAAAAACTTACTTATGACAAAGAAAAAGATATTATGAAAAAAGCCGATAAATTAGTAATCAGAAATGAGTAAAAGCTTATATTCTTATCCCTCGGGAGCCTTTTCTAACCGGGTTAACTCTCTCCATGCCAATGTCCAAAAAGCTGAGAAGTATGCCTGGCCAAACCCGCCAACGATTAAGATGATCGTCAGCAGAGCAATAGTCAAAGCAGCCATGATAACGATCTTTGTAATAGTTACGCCTGAAGCTATCAAAAAGTAAGCAAGGATCCCCATTGGAATACCGAGCAGAATCAATACTACAAGCAATGCTACAGTGATACCGATGCCAATAGCGGCGCTAAGTAGCCAGACGAGCAGGGAAGCACCCAAATTTTTTCTTAACAATTTCGACGAAGAGCTTATCGATTCTACGATTCGTTCATCATTAATTACTAGAAACCTGATGGCATACATGACGATGACGTTCACTATTATAATAAGCGGGATTAAAATGAGTATAAGCAACAAAATAATTAGGGCAAAAATTGGTAACATGATCAGCGTTCCCTTTTCTATTATCGAGAAAAATATGATAAAGGGAGGGATCAGAAAGATCAGTAGAAACAGTAGGAAGAATAACGAAATAAGCAAAGTTAGTCCAAACAGTCTCCAGAAATACTTAAGACCGATCTTAAAAGCTTCCGTA
Source organism: Actinomycetes bacterium (assembly GCA_030597945.1). Taxonomy (GTDB): domain Bacteria; phylum Actinomycetota; class Aquicultoria; order CAJVYJ01; family CAJVYJ01; genus JAUVQW01. Next base: position 5,593 of record JAUVQW010000011.1, on the reverse strand, counting down.
AAAGTAGGAGTTGCTGCTTTCTCTGATTGGTCCACAGTCCAGACGACGGCCGATTGCGAGATTATTCTAAATATCCAAAAAATTATAGCAAAAAAAGCAAGAATCAGCACAAAAGCGATGATCAGTGGTAAATTGGCGTTGATCCATCTGGCGACCTCTTGTACGGTATCAAGATTTCGAAAGCGACGAGTATCAGAATTATTTAAGTTGAAATTATAGTTGAAGCTGCCAAAATTAATGCTTCCACCAAGGAATATTCCGTATAACCAGAGAAATTTATACTGCCAGGTTACCCTGAAGGCACCGGTGATCAGATTTCCGTAATTCACTTTTGTCCCGCTTTTTTAGCCAAGCTGATCATATCTTACCCAAAGCATGAATCAAGTCTCGCGGCCCGCATCTTTATTTCGAAGAGACGTTTTCATTAAATAAAAGAGTAAGAGGACGCCAAAAATAGAGCTTATAAAGTCGATAATCACGTCATTTATATCACTGAATCTAGATGGAATGGTCGCCTGCAATGACTCATCTAAAATGCCGAATGCTGTCGATAGAGTTATTGCGATAATAATCGAAATAGAGTTGCTAGCATTCGTCGTTTTTAATAGAGATAAAAATATCAGAGCTGCCAAAACAGAATATTCAATAAAGTGGCCTATGACCGATAATAACTCTGAAGAAGCAAGCGATGGCTTGGACGACTGGTATAAGATGATCGACATCCATGCCAGAGGCAATAACCAATACAGAAATTTTTTTTCTAGATACATCGCCATAGAGTATAGATTATGGCCGATTTACAGACAATGAAAATAAAAATGAAGAAGACGAAATATGTTACTTAAAACGGATCACATATCTGATAAAATCAATTATGATAGAAAGGAACGATTTGATAGACCGACTAAGATCCGATGAGAATGATAAGCTGTTCGAAGCGTTTCTAAAATTAAAAGATGTTGATGAGTGCTATCGTTTTTTTGAAGATCTTTGTACGGTCCAAGAGATCAGATTGATGGCGCAGCGTTTTACTGTCGCTGAACTTATTGCAAAAGGGGAGAGCTATACCGATATAGCTAAAGCGACGGGAGCGAGCACGGCGACTATCTCGAGGGTCAAAAGATGCCTGCATTATGGATCGGACGGCTATACTCTCGTCCTCCAACGCAAAGATAAGAAATAAAGTACTGGTTAAATAGTTAAAATTACAAAGAGAGATAAATGTCAAAAGACTTTGTTCACCTTCATGTTCACTCGGAGTTTTCTCTTCTTGATGGCGCTTGTCGTTTAGGGGATATAGTAAAAAAAGCGAAAAAATCGGGAATGGACGCGATATCGCTGACGGATCATGGCGTAATGTACGGTGCCATACCCTTCTATAAGCAAGCGGTAGAAGAGGGGATAAAACCCATTATCGGCTGCGAGGTATATCTGGCCAAAGATAGATTTGATCGAGGGTCCAGAAAAGATGATATGGTCAGCCACCTTACCCTTTTGGCCAGCGATATGGAAGGATATCAAAACCTGATGCAGAGGGTAAGCATCGGATTCCTTGAGGGCTTCTATTACCGCCCTCGCATAGATGACAAAGTACTTAAGGAATTTCATAAAGGGGTAATCGCCCTTTCCGGTTGTATGACCGGAAGACTTTCACAATTGATACTGGCAGACAGATTAGACGATGCGAAACTTGAAGCACAGGCGATGAATGGGATATTTGGTGATGAGCGATTCTATCTTGAACTGCAAGACCATGGATTGGAGGGCCAGGGGAAGATATGCAAAGCTCTTGGTGAGATATCTAAAGAATTATCTATACCGCTGGTAGCTACAAATGATGTTCACTATATCGAGGCAGAAGATTCACTAGCCCAGGAAGTTTTGTTATGCATTCAAACCGGTTCGACCATGGATGACGAGGGGCGATTTAAATTTCAATCTCAGCAACTGTATTTAAAAGATCATGGTGAGATGAATGAGGTGCTTTCGGATTATCCGGATGCGTTAGAGAAGACAAATGAAGTAGCTGACCTTTGCGACGTAGAAATAGATTTTGGCAAAATATATCTACCTAATTACGAAGTACCAAAGGAATACGATCTTTTCTCTTATCTTAGAAAATTGTGTGAAGCGGGCATTAAGGATCGTTACGGGGAAATCACTGACGAGATTAAGGATCGTTTGGATCACGAACTCGCGGTGATAAAAGATACTGGCTTTGCCGGATATTTTCTTGTGGTCTGGGATTTCATGGAATTTGCGAAATCAAATGGTATACGAGTTGGGCCCGGGAGAGGATCTGCGGCGGGAAGCATCGTAGCTTACACTCTAGGGATCACAAATATCGATCCAATCAAATATGGGCTGCTATTTGAGCGTTTTTTAAATCCTGAGAGGATAAGCATGCCCGACATCGATATCGATTTTTGTATAGAAAGACGCGATGACGTCATCGATTATGTGACCAAGAAATATGGTGAAGATAGGGTCGCTCAGATCATTACATTTGGGACTATGCAGGCGAAGCTGGCGATAAGAGATGCTGGACGGGTTTTTGGGATCCCATATAGCCGGGTCGATACTATTGCCAAACTTGTACCTGAGACGTTGGGCATCTCTTTGGATGAGGCGCTAGGATCATCAGAAGAATTTCGGAACGAATACGATAGTAATGAAGATTCGAAAATGATCATCGATGCGGCGCTAAAACTTGAGGGGATGGCAAGGCATGATTCGATCCATGCCGCGGGGGTTGTAATCGCAAAAGATGAGTTACCCAAATATACGCCACTTCAGAAGAAACCTGGTACTACCGATATTGTCACTCAATACCCGATGGATGTAATAAGCGATATAGGTCTTCTAAAGATGGATTTCTTGGGTCTTAGGACGCTTACCGTTATCGACAAGGCGCTTATAATAATCGAGCGTAAGACTGGCAAGAAGATCGATCTAGATGATATACCGCCGGAGGACGAAGCTACCTATAACATGCTGCGTAACAGTGACACCATTGGTGTATTTCAATTGGAAAGTTCGGGGATGAGATCACTTATAAGAGACCTTGAGCCCACTACCTTTACAGATATTATCGCTCTTCTTGCTCTCTTTCGTCCCGGCCCGCTTCAAAGCGGGATGGTGAAAGATTTTTGTGAGCGAAAACATAAAAAAAATGAGATCACGTATCTACATGAAAAAATGGAGCCGATACTTGAAGATACATACGGCATTATAGTATATCAGGAGCAAGTAATGAGACTTGCGACGGATCTGTCCGGCTTTTCGATGGCTGAGGCCGATATCCTTCGGGGCGCCATGAGTAAGAAGAAACCGGAAGTCCTGGTCGAGCTGAGTGAGAAGTTTATCGAGGGTGCCAAAGCTAACGGCGTCGACCAGAAGACGGCTGGTAAGATATTCGATCTGATAGTCCACTTTGCAGGTTATGGTTTCAATAAGTCACATTCTACTGCCTACGCCGTGATATCATATCAGACAGCCTATCTAAAGGCGCATTATCCGATCGAGTTCATGGCAGCCTTGCTTACCAGCGTCATGGGTAATAAAGATAAAGTCGTTCAGTACGTCAACGAATGTCGAAGGAAGAATATCGAGATATCTCCGCCTTGTGTCAATGAAAGCTTTACCGGATTTACCCCTGTTGACGAAAGTAATATCCGATTTGGATTATCCGCCGTTAAGAACGTCGGTCTTATGGCGATAGATAAAATGGTGGAGGCGAGGTCAGAAGGGGGACCGTTTAAGTCTATATTTGATTTTTGCGTTCGCGTAGATAGCGGCGCGCTTAACAAGAGAGCGATTGAGAGCCTTATAAAAAGCGGAGCCTTTGACTCTCTTGGCCACACCAGAAAAGATCTATTAAACATCCATGAACAGGCAGTAGATTATGGTGTAAACCGTCAGAGGCAGGAGGAAGCCGGCCAGTTCTCTCTCTTTGGGGATTCAATGGGTGTCAGCGATGAACCCTCGATGTCTGTTACAGATGAGGAGATGCCAAAAGAAGAGCTACTCGGATTCGAAAAAGAGATGTTGGGTCTTTATATTAGCGATAATCCCTTATTTGAGGTCGTCGATATTTTAGAAAAAAAGACGTCTTTTCCACTTAGTCAAGCCAAGGAATCTAAGAAGAAGGATAATATTCTAGTGGGAGGCATGGTAAGCAAGACGACGAAAATTACGACGAGAAAAGGTGATCCGATGATGTTTGCCGTCATCGAAGACTTAGAGAGTTCCATCGAAGCAGTCATCTTTCCCAATATCTATCAGGAGAATGCCAGCATCTTGGTCGAAGACAAGATAATAATCATCAAGGGAAGACTTGATAAGAAAGACGATGAAGTAAAGATTATCGCCGAGGAGATAAAAGAGCTGGATCGAGACAATACCGAAGTTGAGCAATCAAGAGATGACGGTGAAAGTTTCTTGTGTCTTAACTTAACGCCTACCGAGTTGGATACTACTACTGTGGAAAAGATAAACGAAATATTAAAGGCTCATCCCGGTGACTCAAATGTCTACCTAAAGATAAAAAGCAGCGAGAAGACGACGACGATAAAATTTTCCAACGATTATCGGGTCGATACGGCTTCTTCAATAGAAGCTTTATCCTCTCTCTTGGGTGAGGAATCGGTAACTATTTCAACAGCTTAAGAAGTCGCTCACAGCTTTTTATTTTTTTCTATTGCTTCAAGTAGCGACTCGTAATCATTTGGACTAAGTACCTCAGCACGGACATCGCCACTGATCTCAATTTCCGATAGCGCCCTAAGAATAACTTCTTTTTTAAGCCCAATATTATCGTTGATAGAATTGACAAGTTTTTTTCTACGTTGGTTAAAAGAGGCTTCAATCAGGTTAAACAGTTTTTTTCTGTGCCTCGAATCTACCTGCCTTCTTCTCTTTAGAGAGATAACTGAAGATTCTACATTTGGAACCGGAATAAACACGCTTTTTGAGATATTGAATTTATGGTCGATCGTAGCCAGAAAACTTAGTTTGATAGTAAAAGCGCCGTAATCTTTTGATCCCGGTTTTGCCACTATCCTATTAGCAACCTCTTTTTGGATCATGACAGTATAATCATTTAAGAATTCAAGCTCTTCCAGATATCTAATCAGTAATGTGGAAGAGATATTATAGGGAAGATTACTGATAAGTTTGTTTGGAAGCCTCTTTTGATCAACAAGTTCTTTTATGTTTAGTTTAAGTGCGTCTCCCATGAATAGACGTATATTGTCCAAGCCCTTGGTCGTCTCTCTTAATATCGGTTCAAGACGTTTGTCTAGTTCGATGGCTATTAGTAGATCACATTCTTTGGCGATCAACTCGGTTAAAGTACCTATTCCCGGACCGATCTCCAAGATGATATCGTCATGCTTAATGTCGGCGGCAGCGATGATATTTTTTCTGATGTTGTCATCGATCAAGAAATGCTGTCCGAGGCGTTTAGATAGGTGAAGATCGTGTCTTTGAAGTAAGCTTTTAACTTGAGAGAGCGATGCCAGGCTGCTTGTCTCTTTTTCCATTTCGCGAGACGAGATCACGCTAATTTAAGATGTGGACAGTGACACTTCTT
>JAUVQW010000013.1 GCA_030597945.1 Actinomycetes bacterium | reverse complement strand
TGGCCTTCAGTCACTCTCCGGCGCCTTGGAGAGAGGACATGATTTCGTATACGTCTGTTATGATAACGGCGCTTACATGAATACCGGCATTCAACGCTCAAGCGCCACTCCTCCCGGTGCCTGGACTACAACGACGCCGGCAGGAAAGCTCTCAATGAGAAAAGATCTATCTTCAATTGTAGCCGACCACAATATACCGTATGTCGGACAATCAGCAGTAAGCCACTGGAAAGACTTAAACGCAAAAGCGACTAAAGCATTTGAAGTGGAAGGCCCGGCTTTCTTAAATATTTTAGCCCCTTGCCCGCGAGGCTGGCGGCATCCTGCTAACGAGACAATTGCCATCTCTAAACTAAGCGTCAAAACAAGATACTGGCCGATGTTTGAAGTCGAGGATGGTAAGTGGCGTATAACCGTTAAAGTCAGGGAGCCCAAGCCGGTTGAAGAATTCTTTAAGACACAAGGACGGTTTAGAAACCTGCTGGGACCAGGAAATGAAAAACAACTGGCCGAAGTCCAGAAAATGATCGACGATCAATACGAACGTGTTCAAAAGAGATGCGAGCCTGAAGAGTAATTTAAACGTAAGGCATAAGGCATAAGGCGACAAAAGTTTAAAACAAAATAATTTGAAGTTGTGGGAGATGCGACGGCTGAGATGAGAATAGCCTCTCGGCTATGAAATTTTAAGTAATTACGAGAAGCGTTGACCTTGAGCGACGTGGTAATCTCCGAGTATTACGATTTACTCTTCGCCACTTAACAACCATTTGGAGCAAAAGACCAAAAGCTTTTCCCTTCAGACTTATCCCTTAGACTCTTAAAAACCGTCTCATTTTGTTGACCTTTTTTCGTGCTGCCCGTTTAATTCACAAGTTTCTCGGGTAATAACGAGAATTGTAAGCAGACTAAATTAAAACTCTTTTGGGGGTCATAAATGAACTACAGGGCATTAAGAATACTTGCATCAGTATATAAAATGGTCGCCTGGATCATCTTCGGTGCCGGATCGATCATTTCTTTAAGTATGCTTTTTAGTTCTAATATCATTGCATCCGGTCTCGGTATTCCAATAACACCGGGAGCAAGCATTGCCACTGCCCTGATCTTTGAAGGCTTTATCCTCATTCAATTTGTATTCTTCCTTGGCCTTGGACAGCTGATCTCACTTGTATTCGATATCGACTTTAATACGCGGCCCGTTACGGAAGAAGTGCTCGAGAAGAAAGAAGAGATTACGGAAGCAGCATAAACAACGATTATTACCGTACCGAAAAAGTCCGTCTCTGATTGAGGCGGCTTTTATTTAATTCCTCTATATGTAATTTAGGTCCTTTTTTGTTAAACTTGCACGAAGCAAACATTGAAAAACTAACTTTTAGAACAGCGCTGGTGAGCAAAGCATTGAGCGAGATAGTCGTACAAAAATATGGTGGTTCTTCGGTCGCCGACATCGATCGAATAAAAAGAATCGCCAGCAGGATAGTCGAGACCAAAAATAGCGGAAAAAAGGTAGTTGCCGTAGTTTCAGCCCTCGGCGACTCTACCGATGAGCTGATGTCACTGGCAAACCAATTGACGCCCAGTCCCCCTACTCGCGAGGTGGACATGCTTCTCGCATCCGGGGAACAGAGGTCTATAGCCCTACTCTCCATTGCCATCCATGCACTGGGTGAGATAGCGATATCCTTCACCGGAGCCCAAGTCGGAATAGTGACCGATACTTCTCACACAAAAGCGAAGATCGTGGAAGTCCGGGCAGAGAGGATTAAGAAGGAGTTAGATAAAAATAAAATCGTCATTGTCGCCGGATTTCAAGGTGTTACTCTTGACGAGGATATCACTACTTTGGGCCGCGGCGGCTCAGATACTACCGCAGTCGCAATCGCAGCCGAGTTAAAGGCGTCTTGCCAGATATATTCAGACGTGGAGGGCGTTTTTACAGCTGATCCGAGGATTATCCCCGGGGCTAGAAAACTTGATGAGGTATCGTTCGAAGAGATGCTAGAGATGGCCGCTACCGGCGCCAAGGTCTTGCAGCTTAGGTCCGTAGAGTACGGTAGAAATCACGGCGTACCGATGGAGGTCAGGTCTAGTTTTTCCAAAGAGAGCGGGACCTGCATATTAGAGGAGTCACAGATGAAAGAAAAAGCTATAATTAGCGGGGTCACTCACGACAACGACGAGGCAAAAATAACTCTGTTAGGTGTTCCGGACAGACCGGGTATTGCGGCCAAAGTCTTCGGCTCATTGGCAAAGGGAAATATTAATGTGGATATGATTATCCAAAATGTCAGCGAACAGGGAATAACTGATATCTCATTTACCGTACCAAAAGATGACTTGGCGAAAGGAAAAGAGCTGGTGGAGATTGCGGTAAAAAAGCTGGAAGCAAAGGGTAGCACCTACGATGACAATATTGCAAAAGTCTCGCTTGTCGGCGCGGGCATGAAAAGCCATCCAGGTGTTGCGGCCAAGATGTTTGAAGTCTTTGCTGAAGAAGGGATCAATATAGAGATGATAAGTACGTCATCGATAAAAATATCTTGCGTAATAAAAGAGGAAGATACGGTAAAGGCAGTGAGCGCTCTTCACAACGCCTTTAATCTTGAACGAGGAAGCGCCTAAATGGTCTTATATAATGTGGCCTTAGTTGGGGCTACCGGAGCGGTCGGCCAGAAGATGTGCCGTGTTCTCGAAGAGAGAAACTTTCCCGTTAACGACTTTAGACCTCTAGCGTCTAAGCGTTCAGCCGGGGAAAAAATTGCTTTTAAAGATTCACAATATGATGTAGAAGAGCTTACTGATGGATCGTTTAAAGATATAGATATAGCCCTGTTTTCAGCAGGTTCGAGTGTAAGCACAACTTTTGCGCCTGTGGCGGTATCCGAGGGCGCGACTGTCATAGACAACAGCAGTGCATTTAGAATGGACACTGAAGTGCCGTTGGTGGTACCCGAGATAAATAGATCGGCCATAGAATCTCATAAAGGAATCGTCGCCAATCCTAATTGCTCTACGATTCAAATGGTACTTGCTTTAAAACCCCTTGATGACGTTTTTAAGATAAAAAGAGTAGTAGTCTCGACCTATCAGGCTGTATCAGGTACGGGAAAAGAAGCCGTTGAGGAACTTATCAAGCAGTCTAATGCTGCCCTAAAGGGTGACGAGATCACCAGTGAGGTATATCCGCATCAGATAGCTTTTAACATATTGCCTCATATAGATGTTTTCGATAGTGAAGGCAATACTAAAGAAGAGATGAAGATGATAATGGAGACAAGGAAGATCATGGCTCTTCCCGATCTTTCAATAACCGCGACCGCTGCGAGAGTTCCCGTTATCAATTGTCATAGTGAATCCATTAATATCGAATTCGAAAACGAGGCGCCCCCCAAGGAAGCAAAAAAGATACTTCAATCCGCCCCGGGAGTCGCCGTTGTGGATGATCCCGAAAACAACATTTATCCAATGGCCATAACCTCGTCGGGGAGCAACCAGGCCTATGTGGGCAGAATACGTAGGGACGAATCGGTGAAATTTGGGTTAAACCTTTGGGTCGTAAGCGATAATCTTCTTAAAGGAGCAGCTCTTAATGCCGTTCAGATCGGCGAATGCCTGATCTCGTAAGACAAAAATACCTGTTTATAGAATCATAGAGGTAACCAGCTTGAATGAAGCGGAAAGACCGCGCCTAACTAAAGAAAAACGATTTAGACAAGCGGAAAAAGTCACTATTATTGGGATCGTCACCAATATTCTCCTTACAATATTAAAGTTCTTTGCCGGAATTGTGGGAAACAGCCATGCTCTCATCGCCGACGCCACCGAATCTCTATCCGACGTGATTTCAACGACCGCTGTTCTTGTTAGTTTCAAAATATCTAAAAAACCGAAAGACAAGAACCATCCATACGGCCATGGCAAAGCGGAATCTATTGCTACAAGCATCGTCGGACTAATAATAATGGCCAGCGGTTTTCTCATACTTTTTACAGATGCCGGCCTTATCTTGTCCGGAGATACTACCACCCCAAAATTTATTGCCTTGGCGGCGGCTCTTTTAACACTTGTCATAAAAGAGATCCTGCACCGATATGTACTTGGATACGCTAAAAGACTTGATAGTTCTGTCCTTATGGCCAGTGCAATGGATTATAGAAAAGATGTCATCAGCAAGGTAGCCACTATTATAGGTATAACCGGCGCGATGGTAGGATTCCCTTTCCTAGACCCCTTGGCGGCGATATTTGTCTCATTCATAATCATCGGCATTGGACTTAGGGTGGTGATCAGGGGTTCTAGAGAACTTATGGACACTTCATTAGAACAACCAATATTAGATAAGATGATAGCGATCGCAAAAGATTGTGAAGGGGTGGAGCACGCATATGGAAGGGCCCGGAGAATGGGCCAGTTCATCTCTGCCGAAATAATAATCGACATCGATCCCTCTCTAACTGTATCTAAAGGACATAGCATAGCAAAAAAAGTAAAAGTCGAGATAATGAAAGAACTTGAAAATGTCTCTGATGTTATGGTGCATGTTAATCCCCATGAGTGAAGGAGAACGTAGTGACTACAAAAAAACTTTACATCTCAGTGATCGGCGCCGGCGAGAGGATCGAAAAAGAGTTAGAAAATAAATCAATAGAAATAGGACGGGAGATCGCCAAAAAAGGCCATACCTTGATCTGTGGAGGCTTAGGCGGGGTAATGGATGCCGCGGCAAACGGCGTAAAGCAAGAAGGGGGAGTCTCAATCGGCATATTGCCGTTTGAAAATCGGGATCATGCCAGTTCAAACCTTACTTACTCTATACCGACAAGCCAGAGTCATGGACGAAATTTTCTGGTGGCACTTTCTGGTGATGGAGTGATAGCTCTAGGAGGAGGTTTCGGCACTTTATCTGAGATAGGATACTCTCTTAAACTGGGTAAACCGCTAGTAATCATCGATACAGGTACGGAAGGCCCTTATAAAGTCTCTCCCCCGGCTTTAAGTACGATTTCACCGCAGGAAGCCGTATTTCTTATCGAAAAGAACGTTAGCTAAATCTTTAGTTTAAGTTTGATCATTCAGCTGTGAAAACGCTTCATCAGCATCGCCGAAAATCCTAAATAGCTTGTCAAAACCGGTAAGTTGAAAAAGTTTCCTTATCTGATTACTGGGGTTTACGATTAATAATTCTTTCCCGATATTATTCAATTTTTCTTTTAATCGAAGAAGTATCTGCAGGCCAGATGAGTCCATAAAATCAAGCGCTTCGAGATCAAGAAGGAGTCCCCTTTGACCACCATCTGTCTCAGTCCAGATATTGTTGAATACTTTTGAGGCGCTGTCCAGGTCAATCTCACCTTTTAAGAATATTATTATATTTTTACCTTTTAAACTACTGGTTATCAAGCAAGCGGGGGATACTTTACCTGCGTCAGAGCTTGAAAAGGATTCCTTATTCTCGACCATATAGACTCCCTGCGCCCTTATAGCAGTATTAAGTTAGCAGTAATACCGTTTTTAGTCAAGAATTTAATACTTTTTATAGTAATATATATAATAAGTACTATTTATATTGGATTTTAGAGCAAGCAGATGATATATTCTTCCTCTATCCGTAAGGTGTTGTGATGGGTGCAACTGATGTCATAACCGGTCTGGAAAACAGATGTCATGAATGTGGCAGCTGTATCCGGGTATGCCCTGTGAAAGCGATAAACGTAACCGGTCGAAACGTCAGCATCGTGGAAGATAAGTGCATATACTGCGGAAGATGTATTATCGAATGTACCTCCAAAGCGATCGCCAGCAGAAGCGATATCGAAGAAGCCAAGGGGTTGCTTAAAAACCATGATATCATAGCTATCATCTCTTCAGAGATAACCGGATATTTCCGGGATATGGATGCATCGGAGATAGAGGCAAAACTGTTGGCGTTAGGATTTAGCGGCGTTGAAGACAGTCTTCTTGGCGACGAGATAGTCGCAAACGAATACCTTGATTATATAAATAATGCCAAAGACGAGACAATCATCCGATCCACTTGTCCCGCAATCGTAGAAATGATCGAGAAATTCTATCCTCAGCTTATCCCCAATCTGGTACCAATTGTAAGCCCGATGATCGCTCAGGGTCGACTTGTTAAAGATGTTAATAACGGAAATATAAAGACAATATTTATCGGCCCATGCATTGCAAAGAAAATTGAGGCCGAAAGATTCAATGATAGACCAATAGACCTAGTCCTTACCTTTTCTGAACTAGATTCTCTTTTTAAAGAAACGAACACATCCCTAGAAAAAGAAGAGATCTTCTACGAAAGGCCACTCCTTACTCGAAGCCTGTCTGTTAGCGAGGGATTTCCCAGAGATATCCTTAAAAATCGGTCAATGATCGACAACTCTTTTTTAGTCGCTCGCGGAATTAATGATTCTTACCGTCTAGTAGAATCTTACGGTCCTTCCCTATCTAAGAAACCAAGACTATTGGACCTGATGGCTTGTAAGGGTTGTATAAGTGGTCCCGACATGGACGAAAACTCGTTAGACGATAGGGTCGACGGGGTGATCGATGAATATAAGAAGCGGCTTTTAAACGGGATAACTTTTGAGGAGATCAAGGAGACTATCCCAAAGATCGAACTACAGGGTACGTTTCTAAATAGGATGGTCGAACGTGCTAAGCCCACCTCAGATGAACTGAATGCCGTCCTAGAAGCCGGCGGAAAAAGAGGTGTAGAAGACGAACTTAACTGTGGTAGCTGTGGATATGATACATGTAGGGCAAGAGCGGAAGCCGTCTTTCAAGGTCTTGCAGATTGGTCTCTATGTTTTCCGTATCAGAAAAAAATATTTGAAGAATCAAGCGAACAATTGCTGGAGATGTCAGTCACAGACGGTCTTACGGGACTTCTCAACCATAGAGCTTTTCTGGACCGGTTAAAAGAAGAGACACTACGAGTAAAACGATACCACTCGTTTCTAGCGCTCATAATGATAGATGTCGATAACTTCAAACCGATAAACGATACTTTCGGACATTTGGAGGGAGACCGGGTCTTAAAGATGATCGCCAACATCCTTTCAAATAACCTTCGAGAAACAGATTTCGCGGCTCGATATGGTGGGGATGAATTTGCTTTGATACTGCCAGAGACAAAAAAGATCGAAGCTTATCCGGTTGCTGAAAAACTCCGCACAATTACTGAAGGGACGACCTTTTTCGTAGGTGAAAATCACGACAACAAAATCGACAACATTACTTTAAGTCTCGGAATTTGCGTTATCGGAGAGAAAGAAGCCGATCCTCAACTGATAATATCCAGAGCGGACAAAGCTATGTATAAAGCTAAAGAGATGGGAAGAAACAATACTATCATCTCCGATTAACTATGTGTGGCCAAGGTTCGGTTGATGAATCTTTCCCCGGAAACGATACTGATAGGTTTGATCGCCGGTTTTGCGTCCGGGCATTTGGGAATAGGTGGAGGAATTATTACTAAGCCGGCCATAAGGCTGGTGTTAGGTTATTCAGCTTTGATCGCCGTAGGCACTCCTCTTCTTGTAAATATCCCGACCGTTCTTTCCGGAGTTTACGTCTATAACAGGAACGATCTCATAGATAAGCGCGTAGCTTATCATATGATGGCGCCGGCTGCTATCGGTGCGGTCTTCGGTTCATATCTGACCTCATTTATTAACGGCAGCTTAATCTTGATCTTTAGTGCCATAGTCATTTTTATTCTCGGGCTCCAACTGCCGATGGATATCGGGCCAAAAAAGGAAATGACTTTTTCGTCACCGACCCTAATTGTAATCGCCCTGATAATAGGATCGATGTCAGGCTTTTTAGGCTTGGGGGGAGGATTTCTTTTAGTCCCGTTTCTATCGCTAGTCATCGGCCACAAGATGAAGGTCGCCTTTGGGACTTCACTTACAATCATTCTCGCCATCACCATCCCCGGTGCCATCATCCACTACTTGCTCGGACACATCGATCTAAATCTAGCCTTAAATCTGATCGTCGGCGTCATCCCCGGAGCTATTATCGGCGCAAGGGTCGCAATCGGCCTTCCAGAGCAATATTTAAAGATCATCTTCGGCATCTTACTCATGGCGCTGGCTTCCTATCTTGGCTATTTTGAACTCATAAGATTAGTAAGATAATGCTGGATAAGCTATAATATATTAAGTACCAAGAGAAATGAAAAATAAACAATCTTCATCACTCTCATATCTTGTACTTGGTGCGACTCCATTTATTGCGTCGGCCCTGATATTTTATATCCTGGTTTCTAACGATCTATTTAATCTGGATAATATTGAAACGTTTCCTTTTCTACTTGTCGGATTTATCTACGGAATAAGCCTGTTTGCGATCATCGCCTTACTTTACAATTGGCGGGAAGCGCCAGAGCGAGCAAAGGTACAACAATCTCATCAAATACTCACGATCGCAAACGAAACAGCTGTTTACATAAGGCAGGGTTTATCAAGTGAGACCGTTGAGCGAGTAGCCGAGATCATCCTGAACAGTACCGATGCCGATGCAATCGCCATCTCTGATAATAAACAGATAATGGCCTACGCAGGACTTGATTCAGAAAGCAACAACATAGGAGAACCGCTCTGGGATAACGCAATACAAAAAAGCTTTTCTGATGACGATTTGAGTATCTACAACATCAAAAAGCAATCCGGAGTTACCGGCTCTCCCAAGATCTGGACAGGTGTATCCATAGCCTTAAAAATACAGAAAAGAACTATTGGCAGGTTGGATTTCCTTTATAGAGCGCCGTCGAAGATAACTGAGAGCCATATAACCATTGCCCGGGGCCTGGGGAATCTGCTTAGTACAGATTTTGAACTCTCGGAGCTGGATAAGCAACGAAGCCTAGCCTACCAAGCCGAATTAAAATCGCTAAGGGCCCAAATCAATCCCCATTTTCTATTTAATATTCTAAATACGATTGCTGCCCTATGCCGCACCGAACCTCAAACGGCAAGAGAGTTGCTCTTAAAATTCTCCGATTTTTTTAGAGATTCTTTAGAGCGGCAGTCACAATTTACAACTTTGGAAGAAGAGTTGAAATATGTCGATTCATATCTGACCCTCGAGCAAGCCCGTTTTGGAACAAAACTTAAAGTAAAGAGATATATTGATAGTAAAGCCAAGAATGTTCAGATACCTTCCCTTGTCATCCAACCATTAGTCGAAAACGCCGTTAAACACGGCATGTCGGCAAGTGGTAAACTAAATTTAGCATTGACCGCTAAGCTTGACACCGAAGACCTGATAATCTCGGTAAAAGATGACGGAATAGGGATGAAAGAGTCTAAGCTCCCAAGTTCCTCAAATGCCCACAAGGGACTGGGAATCGGCCTGAGCAATGTTAAAGATCGTCTTTCAACGCTTTATGGTTCTAACAACCGACTTGATATTGACTCGACCTTGGGCTACGGTACTGAGGTAACCCTAAAGATTCCTTTAGTAGGAGGGGTAAATGAAAATTAAGGCATTGATTGTCGATGATGAAGCTCCGGCGCGCTCAGAGATAAGATATCTTACGGAAAAGATCAAAGATATCGAGGTATTGGGTGAAGCGACCACGGCAAAGGAAGCACTACAGTTATTGGAAGCTGTCGATTATGACATAGTTTTTTTAGATATCGATATGCCGGGTATGTCCGGTATGGAGATGGCCGAAAAGGTAAAAGAGCTCAACAATCAGCCGCAAATAATATTTACTACCGCCTATGGGCAATTTGCCGTTAAAGCTTTTGAATTAGATATCGTCGACTATCTGGTCAAGCCGGTTTCCGAGGAAAGATTGGAACAAGCGGTATCAAGAGTAAGAGAGAAACTTGATCAAAAAAACGGGGCACGTTCATCGCATGACGAAAAACCACCTTTGGATAGAATACCAGTGACGAAAGATTCTAAGACCATTTTACTCCAGCCGACCGAGATATATTTTATTAAAAGCCACGGCGAATTTACCGTTATTAGCAGTGAAAAAGGAAAGTATGTCAGCTCTTTTAGATTAAAGGAATTTGAGGCGCGTCTTCCCAAAAAGATTTTTTTTAGATCTCATAGGAGCTACGTCGTCAATTTGGACCACGTAGAAGAGATGGTCTCCCTCTATGGCGGTCTCTATATGCTCAAATTAAACGATGAGGATTTTAGCGAAGTGCCTGTTAGCCGTCGCCAGACCAGGGAATTAAAGACACTTCTGGGATTAAGGTAAGCTCCCCTGCTTCTTAATCATAAAATATTAGATCTATAAGACAAATTACTTATAAAAAAAAGTCCAATGAATGGACTTTTTTTAATGCCATATAAAAGGATCTTTCTATTTTGCTTCTAAGATAACTTTATGCTCGACTAACTTTACTTCTTTTATTAACGCCTTGATCTCCTTGGTCTCCCCAAAAAGATCGACAAGAATTAATCTGTCTGTTTCCGGGCGGATAGTGACGACGTTCTCCATTAGCATCTCTTCCTTGCCCTCATTATTGATATAAACTTTTGCCTCACACATCTTTAGCTACTCCGTCAGGCCGGCTAGTTCTTCTTCCAGTTTTTTTTGGGGAACCGCTCCGACCAATTTCTTGACTTCTTTGCCCTCGTTAAAGAAGATAAAAGTCGGAATGGACATTATCTCAAAACCGGAAGCGGTATTTTGATTCTCATCTACGTTTAATTTACCGAATTTGATCTTACCGTCGTTTTTCTCTGCCAGTTCTTCAAGAATAGGCCCCATTACTCGACACGGTCCGCACCACGGCGCCCAAAAATCGACAATGACTGGAACATCTGATTCGACGACCTCTGTATTAAAATTATTATCACTTAGTTCAATAATTTTATCGCTCATGATTCAATCCTTTCCCGTTAATCCTGCAAGATAATCCAGTGGAGATCTATCAAGCATCATTCCATCTTATTGTATATTAAATCTGAGTGAAAATTCAATCATTTCTTTCTTAAATAGCGCCCGAATTAAGATTATTTTCTATCTCGTCAATAGCGTTCTTTGCTTCATTTGCGCGTACTCCTCGAGGGTCGACCTCAAGATAAGTCAGAAACGATTGTTTGGCGCCTTCAAGATCGCGGTGGCGCCAAAGGATTACCGCGATATTAAAATGAGCGTCACTAAAAGAATTGTCAGTTCCAATTACTTGCCTAAACTCCGCCAAAGCCATTTCATGATTTCCCAGGACATAGTAGATGCTCCCCAAGTTATTTATTGCTTTTAAATTCGTAGGGTCGATCTCTTGGACGCTTTGAAAACTGGTAAGCGCATCCTGATACTTCACCCTGGCTTCGGCGGCCCTGTTTTCCAATTGATATTTATCGGCCCAGTCAAGCTGAACTCGACCAAGCTGCATCCAAAGATCAGCATTATCGGGATCATTTTGCAACTGGTTTACCAGTTGGACCTCTTGAGTCGAGTAGCTCTGGAAGGGATCTGATATCGGCGTCAATACATTTCTCTGCCCCGGAATAGGGCTGGGAACTTGAAATAACCAAAGTGCCACTAGAATTGATGCCAGAAATGCCGGTATAAGAAGCCAGATCAATGTAAAACGTTTTGAATTAAGCCTCTCCAAAAATCTCTGAAAGAGCCCCTTATCCCGATACTCGTGTTGTATAACTTCAATTTCAAAGGTCTGCGCCTTAAGCAACATGTTTAGATCGTTAGTTACCAATATCACCTTTTTCTCAGGGTGCTCCTTCTTTAAAAGCCAGGCACTGCCAAGAATACGATCATCGGCATTCTTATTGTTTAGTGTTTCCGGATACTCATTTGAGGGTTCGAATATCACTACTCGAACAATAGAATCATTATCCAACTCAATACCATCGTTCAAAGAACCGAAAGCAGAAAGTTCAAACAATATCCTAGAAAATTCGCGGCCTCGAAACTTCACTTCCCGATCGCTTCTACTCGTCTTTAAACGATCGAGCTCCGTTAAAACTGTCTGAGGAATGATTATCTCCGAATTATCGTAGGTAAAGATTGCATACGGATCGTTTAATATTACATTTGTATCAAAAATATAGATCAGTTTTTTTGACATGGATTCACCATCTATCCTGATCTGCCTGTGGATTCTAATCCACATATAATTTGATCTTTAAGATCACAGACCCTTACATGAATATGTAATTATATTACCTTATGGGGAGTTCCACTAGTGCTTTAGCGGATAAATGGGGTTTAAGAAAGGATATCCGATGTACAAGCCACGTTTTTCTAGGCGGCGCTGTAATACTGACTCTCACATTATTTTCAACGATCTGAAAGCCAGTAATAGTGACTTTCTCCATGATAGCTTTTTCCTGGGCGGCTTTAACTGCTTCTTCTGCGCTACGAGTGACTTTGTAATCCTCTATCGCTACCTTGGCAATACGCCGGGCCATATCACCGATAAAATAATAACTGGTAACTACGACCCCGATGTCGTTAATAAGCACCACTAAGAGGAGGACTATTACAATAATTTTTAGCCAGCTAAACATCTTTTCCTCTTGCCCTTACTCTCTTCCTGATGATAAATACACCAATCACAAAAAGGCTTGCGACACTTACAACATTTAAGATATTCTTTGCCATATCGCTAACCGAGACATCTATACTTCCACTTGTTATCTCCTTGTTTCCCGATAAAAGCGATATGTTTAAAGTCGATAAGCCTCTAAAATGAGTATCAACCTTATATACTAGTAAATTCTCCTTTGGCATAATTTTTACCTTTCTACTTTTATCGTCAGAAAAAGAAAAGTCTTTACCTCCATCCAGCTTGATAGTCAAATAAATAGGGTAGTTATTCTTGTTCAAAATAGCTACAGGGATCTTTCCTTTTTTACCTGAGAATGTGATAGCCTGAGACGGTTCGATCAAGATATTCGAATAGTTTTCATCGATAAGACTTTCTACATCATCCAAATAGTCTTCTCCAGCATCGCTTTTAGATGATCCTTTTCGACTAATCCAATCAAATGACTGGGCCGCAAGGAGACTCTCTTTTATATCAAGGCTTACCTTATTGTCTTTAGAGACAGCCGTATAAAAATCCCTCGCTTCATCTCTTAACTTTTTCAGATCTCTTAAATAACCGTTATCAACGTTTTGAACATCGCTTGCGTCTTCAACAAGCGATCTTTTTTTCAGAGCATTGGAAAGTGTGAGATCGCTAAAAATCTCACTTTTTATCCAGGGACTATTTTTAATAAATTTCATGACCACTTCGACCTTTCGTACATCAAGCAGATCATTCTCGCCATCGATAACCGCTACGACAGCTCCTTTATCATCATAAGACAGCAACCGCATAGCGATGATCGCATGTAAGTAGGTCTCGATATCGCTTCTTTTCTTTTTAGCGATTACCTCTAGAAATTCGGTATCAGCCGAGAAACTCTCGAGTTCAACATCTGTGTCAGATGAGACATCGTAGGGACCTGCAAAATTATTTCTGGGTCTGGATTTAAAATTTTCCGGGTCCATAATCACCCTATCGATCCCGGCTTTTCTCGCCCTGTTAGCAGACGCTTGGTCGATCGAAAGTCCGGGAAAGAGCATTGTCCGGAGCTTATTTTCTCTTTTAAAAATACTCTTAAGCACCTCAGCGCCTTTCTTGATCTGATCATCAAAGTCGCTCTTCCAACCAAGAGACAATAAAGTAGGTAATGAAGGATAACCAAAAGGAACTTCAAGAAGGTCCACCCTACCCTCATCGGATAATGCTCGCTTTAAATCGCCGATAAACTTCAGCGAGGCTTTTGATAGAGGACTCTCCTCATCAAATGTCTTCACTTTTTTTGCTCCCGATCTATAGCCGTTTGAAACAGAGCTGATGTCACCAAGAAGAGCCGGAGAAATCGCCAGATTTATTTTTACATCAGGGTACTTTCTAAGCAGTGAAGAATACTTTAGTAGGGTTCCCGGATCCTCGATCGTTCCGATTTTCTCTTCTAAATAATCAGGGCCAAGTATGCCGTTTGGACCTATTTTTGCCGGAAGATGCCAATTCCATACTAAAAAAACGCGAAGTCGTTCCTTACGCTCGTTCATGATTATTAAAAAAGTCCTCTCACTTACCTCTTTTCCATTTTCGAGATCGACGTTTAATTCGACGGGGTAGACGCCCTCACCAATATTGTATTTAGACAGGTCTTTTTCAAAGTTAAATTCTCCTTCTTCATCCGTGATACTTTCATACCAGGTGCGTCTAAATATCGAACGCTTTCCCTTGGTCTTATAATCGAGGACACTGGTGCCCGGTGCCAGTCGATCAAATATCTGGAGACGAATACGAGTGCGCTTTATTTCACCGTCCTCTTCGGCTTTTAATTTGACCTTGATTTTCACTGTTTCGGTGGTCGAGTACGAATTTTTATCTAATTCGATTTCTGTCTCAATACGAGTCTTAGCCTCTATTTGAATAGGGAAGATAAAAAAGGAAAGAAAGATAAGGGAAAAAGTCGCAACCATTAAAAAAATGGGAGTTAATTTTTTCAAGTATCGCGCCTTTCGAGTGGGACCTTCTTTATAACATTATATTAAAACCCGTCGTTAGAGCAACTTTTTCACTGTTAGGTTATAATTGATTTTTTGAAAACTATACATTCTAGGAGACATTGATAATGGCAGACGTTAACGGCAACGAAAATATAGAGATACCAGAGATCATCCCCCTTATCCCCTTAAGGGATCTTGTTATATTTCCAAATCTTGTGGTGCCTCTTTTTGTCGGCCGCGAGAAGTCGATAAGTGCTTTAGAAGAGGCGATGAGGGAAGACCACATCGTCGCTGTGGTGACTCAGAAGGACGCTGAGACTCAAAGTCCCGGTAAGGACGATATTTACTCTATCGGGTCAGCGGCGACTGTCATGCAGGAGTTAAAGCTTCCAGATGGTACGGCTAAAGCCCTTGTGGAAGGGGTTAACCGGATAAGAATAGATGAATTTATCGAGACCGAGCCATTCTTCAAAGTACGAGTAAGCGTAATGGAAGAAGAGGCGTCCGGGAATATTGAGACCGAAGCGCTTATGCGAAATTT
>JAUVQW010000007.1 GCA_030597945.1 Actinomycetes bacterium | reverse complement strand
GCTATCGACAAGACGGATAAGCTAGCAGATGAAAATAGAAAGCTTAGCGATGGTCTTTTAAGTTTTGAAAAAAAGAAAAATGAATTAAGCGACGCTGTCATGGCTCTAAATAAAGACAAAGATGAACTTATTGAAAATCTAAAAGTGGAGCGTGAAACGGTATCTAAAGATATAGATGATGACTTAATGAAATTATACGAAAGATTAAGGAAAGAGAAAGACGGTGTAGCTGTTGCCGTACTAAAAGATGGTACATGTCAGGGATGCCATGTCTCACTTCCCGAGAGTGAATTAAATGCTTTTAAGGATGATACTGAAATATGGAGATGCGGTCATTGCAGTAGAATAGTCGTGAAAGAAATAGCGTGAAGGTCATTTCATTTAGCGACGGCGCCGCTAGGGGAAACCCAGGGCATGCAGGTATTGGTGGAATAGTATTAGATAGAGACCTAAATACCCTTGTTACGGTAAGTGAATATGTGGGGGAACGTACCAACAACGTTTCCGAATATCTAGCTTTCATAGTCACGCTGGAAAGAGCGATGGAATTGAATCCAAGCCACCTAGACCTTAGGTTAGACAGCGAGCTTCTAGTGCGCCAGTTAAAAGGCGTTTATAAGGTAAAAAATCAAGGCCTCGCCCCTCTTTATAAGCGATCCATTGAGTTGCTTTCAAAGTGCAACGAATACGAACTTAGCCATGTGCCAAGAGAAGACAACCGTGAGGCCGATCGGTTGGCTAATGAAGCGATTGACGGGTTTTTAGAAGGAGAGCTTTCGATCTACACCGTTGCCGGCATGGAAGAACAAACAAGTTTCTTTAATGACAAGTAAAAACCCCCAGCGGGTTCTCGAGATCCTGTCTCTATTAACCTTGGGGGAATTTTATCCCAAAAAACCTTGGAAACCATATTCTTTTTTCACCCCGCCACTGAGATATAAAAACTGACCATACTTTGTTCAGTCTCACGACTTATAATTTCCGATCATTTTTAACATCACATTAACGGTCGTATAAAAAGTCAGCTCTCTCGACTTTTTGGGACGTCCTTAAATATTATCAAATAACAAGCGGCAGTCAAGAAAAAATATTAGAGCAATATTGGCTTAAAGATGAATAAAGTAAATGCCGATATTTAAATAACAGCAAAATGAGAGGTAGGCTGTGAGTAAAAGCGAAGAAAACAATAAAGACGAAGTCATTTGTGAATTTTTTGGATTAAAGATCGCTACAAAAAATCCAAACCTTGCCAAGGTTTTAAAGACCGAGGTAAGTGAGTTCATGAATCTTGACGTTCAAGACGTTAAGGGATATCTTACAAATCCGGAGCAGAAGACTATCGATAGTTTGCATTATAACTCAGATGACGAGGACGACGAAGGTAATGATCTAAGTATTGAGATCAATGTCGATGACGTCACAAGCGATGGAGAGAACTGTCCCCCTCAAGAAATTGAAAGTGGTACTAGTAACGACGAAGAGTCAATAGATGCAAGCGAACTTGATGATGATTGGCTAGATAAAAATTCATGATTTTTTATTTTAAGAGACCTTCCTTCCGAATAAATGTCTAAAGAACTTTAATATTTATTAAAAATTATCTTTACATTTGAGCAAGTCATTTAAATTTCGGCAATCAACATCCTCACCTAGATACTCTGTCTTTAGAACGTCAAACCTTCGAATGAGAAATCAATTGCATATATCTGTATGTCGAAGAAAATTTATTGGATACAAAGACTAAAAAAAGCTGAACAAAGCTTAGCGATGATCTCAATATAAATTGTGGGAGGATCAACCCTTAGGGGGTTGACGCGTTAAAATTGCTTGCCCCTTTTTCACTGGAGCCTCTTTAGATTACACATACGGAGGTTTTGCTCTCTATCTTCCTAAAATAGAAAATGAAGTCTGTGAATTAACGGTCTTAGCCGGTTTAGCGGCATTTGTTAGAGTTGAAAGTTTGGTATTTTTTGTATTAAATTCTATCCTTAGGTCAGCAAGCTCGCTGATCCTAGCGCGCCTACTCTCAAGCAGACCTTCTTTTTTAGCTGAAATCGTGCTTCTAATAGTATCGACCTTATCTAGATGCTTTTTATTTTTAGACAGAAGGCTTCGGTCTACTTGGTTTACTCGAGACAGGAAGGTTATCCTTGTCCATAGGTCTCTAAGGCTCCTCGAAGTGAGAACTAATATTATGAAATTACTCCTGTTTTTATAAACTTCGATGATTCTTTTGTTAAGCACCGTTTGCTGATCGCGAAGATCCCTCTCGGCTGACTTAAGCCTCTGATAAGAGGATATGATCTCTTTAGTGCTGCTCTCAAGCTGACCACCAAGCTCTTGAACCTCTGCCTCTTTGCTTTTAATCTTTTCAGCCAAGTCATCTAATTCCTTTTTTGTCTTGATAATAGCTGGATTTATGAATACGGGCTGAGAATCGGTGGACGTTTCCGATGGAATAGCAAATACGACCCCGGTAGACAGAGCTACTATCAATAGTGCCGCGATTATGCTGTAAAAAAAAGTACGTCTCATTTTATATCCCTTTGCTGCATCTTTTATTATCGGCAATGGGCATTAGTTTATTGAATATTTTTATAGAAAGAGAAAATATTATACGATATATCTGTCTGTTTGGAAAATTATAGCTGTGAGATAATGAAAGTATGAGCAAAAAAAGAGACGTTTTTAATAATTTAGATAAGTTTTCTTTTATTAAAGAAGAAATAACAGGATCCCTTATTTTTACTGATATTTATGGGACTATAAGCAGCATTGCTAAAACACCCGGGGGCGCATTTGTTGGTAAGAGTATCAGAGAAGCGCTAGAACTTGTAAACGCTCTTTTTAGAGTAGCGGTAGTTTCCGGTAGGCCGTTAGATGAAGCTAAAGAGATGGTGGGACTTGAAGATCTGACCTATCTTGCAAACCATGGGCTTGATAGCTTAATAGACGGCAAGGTCACAATAAAGGAGTCAAAAGCAGACAGGGGAGTTATCGAAGACGCAATCGCCACGTTAAAGACATCCGGCGCTTTAGAGGATGGCATGACTTTTGAAGACAAAGGATTGTCGCTCGCTATTCATTATCGTTTGACCAACGACAATGCACGATCGGAGACGATGTTAAAGGACCTTCTTTCTCCGCTAGCTAAAAAGCATAATATGACATTACTTATGGGCAGGATGGTCATAGAGTTGAAATCGAAAAAAAGTAATAAGGGTGAAGCGGTCCTAACCACTATTGAAAGATTCGGATCCCGTAACGCAATATATATTGGTGACGATACTACCGATGTCGATGCTTTTAAAGTTATCGCCGGACTTCGTGATAGAAACCTTATAAAAGGATTCTCAATCGGCGTTCTCTCAGACGAAACCCCTGAAGAAGTAATCAACGAATCTGATTTCTTTTTGCGTTCTGTTGATGGTGTTGAAAGTTTTCTAAGGTGGCTCTCTCTAGTTTAGATAATGATTTCTTACAGGAGATCCCTTATATCGCTGAATTGATCTAGCAGCCATTTCGAAATATTATTTTCACTGACAACATGCTTTAGATGCTTTGACATCGCCTCTCTCTCGTTAGCTCCCATTTGCAAACTCTCGTGTAAGGCAGTTGAAGTGCTTTCGATGTCAAAGGGATTGACCGGGATTACCCCTTTTTTTAATTCATCGATGGCGCCGGCGTTTTCAGACAAAATGATAATCCCGTTCGTTTTATTTAAGACAGCCGCCTCTTTTGCCACAAGGTTCATGCCGTCAAAAATAGGATTAGTTAGCATCACGTCAAAGTTTTTCATAGAAGCGACTGATCTTGGAAAGTCATCGGTCATCTCCAATTCTATCGGTTGCCAGGAATTTGTCCCAAAACGTTGATTGATGTCGGATACGATCTTTCTAATGCGATCAGTGTAATCTTCGTAGGCTGGGATCTCAGTTCTTGACGGATATGTGTAAGCAAAGAATTTTACCTTTTCCAACCACTCCGGGTATCTTTCAAGCAGAAGGGAATAGGCTTCAAATCCTCGTACAATATTTTTACTAAGCTCTGCTCTATCGACTCTCACAATCGCCGACAAATCACCTTTCTTATTTAAGAATTTCTTTTCAGCATCTTTTACAATGTCACTTCTTGAAAAATCTAAGAGATCGTCAACGTCGATAGAGATCGGATAGGCTCCTACTTTCACTACCCTATTGCCATCAAAAACTTCGTCCTTATCATAATCCACTTTTACATCAAGAAATTCATCAAAACATTGTAGTATGTTCTTTACATACCGGCTGTTGTGGAGGCCGATTATGTCGCAACACATGAGGGAATTTAAGATATCCGACCTCATATAATCCGGGAGAAGTCTCATATAATCAGGAGAGCACCAGGGAATATGGATAAAATGAAATATAAGGGCAGAAGGCTTTTTGATTCTTATATTTTTTGCAACTAAGTACAGATGGTAGTCCTGGATGAGAATTAACGGGTCGCTTTCGTCGATGCAAGCATCCAATATCGCTTTAGAAAATTGCTCATTAACAAATTTATAACCTTTTTCCCACGATTCGCTTAGGCTCGGGTCAAAGACAGGGGTATAGATAGGATCGAACAAGTAGTGTTGAAGGAACCAGAGGATGCTGTTGCTGATATCATTGTAATAACGGTTAAAGGTATCTTCTTCCAGATCAATGAGTCGAAGGTAATATTCGGGTTCGTCTTCGGGAATTCCTATTAAGGGACTATTCTTAGCTTTGATACGATCTTCATTACCAAGAGTTGCTGCAAACCAAATAGTGCCTGTAGCTTTAAGTACCGACATCAGGGCAGTTATCAATCCGCCCGCTCCACGTTTTTCCTTTATCTCACCGTCATCATCTCGAAAATACTGAATAGGCCCTCTATTTGAGGCGAGCATGAGTGATCGTCTATCGGTGATATCTTTGATTATTTCTTCGAGCTGGCTACTATTATCGGTAGTTGTCATCGATGGATTCCGCTCAGCGCTTGCATGCGTAATTTATAACACTTAAATCTTAGGATGTC
Organism: Actinomycetes bacterium; assembly: GCA_030597945.1. Taxonomy (GTDB): domain Bacteria; phylum Actinomycetota; class Aquicultoria; order CAJVYJ01; family CAJVYJ01; genus JAUVQW01. The sequence goes on along the minus strand of JAUVQW010000007.1, from coordinate 12,396 downwards.
ACTTAGTCTTCAAGTAGATCGTTAAATATCTGGAAATATGATTTTAACTCAACAGTCGATAAGAATCTCTGGCGGACTTTCTCCTTGCCTTCTATGCCGAACTTAGTTGCCCTATCGCCATCTTTATAGATATCGATAATCCTCTTCGCGCAATCCTCGACAGAGTCGACAAGATAGCCATTGACACCATCATCTATCTGAATGGTTATTCCACCGACATTACCTCCGATAACCGGTTTTTCTTTCCATAGTGCTTCCGCTACTGTTAGACCGAAGCCCTCTTGGATAGATTTCTGGACAACTATATCCGATCCTCTTTGAAAAGCGTTTATCTCGAGATTACCCACGCCCTGCAGGTTTGAAAGTAAAAATATGTCGCTGTCTTCCCCAGCATGACGAGCAGTTTTTTCGTAATAGTGCCAGCTCTCAGGATCGTCGGTGGCCATAGACGCAGCGAGAATTAATTGAAGGTCCGGTATTTCTTTTTTTGCTAAGCGATAGGCATCGATAACACCAAGAGGATCCTTCCAGGGATCGAATCTGGATACCTGGGTTATAATCGGTTTATCAGGATCTATCTTATATTTTTTTAGCGTTCTATAGACAGAAGCATCGTCAAGCGGCATGTTTTTAGGGCTTAGCGGATCAATAGATGGCGGTATTACGTAACATGGTGGAAGATCATCAATGTGGCCGTCCACATAGTGTGCCATAGTAAATATGTTAGCGTCATACTCACTCAAAAAAGGGATCAAGTAGGCCCACAAGCTTCTATTGAGATTTGTAAGATCTAGATGGCACCGCCAAATCCAGTGCTTACCGATTTTTCTATGATCCTTCAAAAAAGTAGGAAGTCCGGCTGGTTGTGGATCATGGACGATAACAAAGTCATAACCGCCCTCCATCATATCGGCGTTCATCTTTTGATAATACTCATAGATAGATTTCATCTGATTGGTAAGGGGGATGTCCATGCCTTGGAGGCTATTATGCATTATCTTAGTCACGTTATAGAAATCATCAGAACCATGGATTACTTTCCAATCGGCATCGATACCGGCGCTTTGCATTAGCGGAACATTAGTGTAAAGCATCTCTGAAACGCCACCAACAACGGCGGTTGCGTTTATATGGAGTACTTTTTTACCATGCAGCTTGTCCGCTAGCTTATGTAAGTCGTCGATGTCGCCCGGATCGACAAAAAATTCGTATTCACTTAGCGACTTTGCTGAAGTCGGTACTGAAACTAGCATTTAAACCTCAATTATTCTACTAGGCATATTTTCGGCAAACTGAAATAAAAATCAAGCATAGATTATAAACTAATTCTGATATAATATTCCCCTAAATCCATAAGATAACCTTGTCTCGCGCTAATTGTTACAAGGAAAAGGAAAGGGATAACTATGAACGAAAAAGACGATGAGATCAACAAAGATGACGATACTGCAGGCAGCGATGGTAAAGATTTGAGTGAAGAAGAGATAATGGCTCAGATACAAGAGCAGATGGCTAAGACTCCAGTGAAAGATTTTATTGCTCAGTTCATGATGACATTATCGAGCCTTGCTAGGCAAAGGATGGGCGTTTATCAAGATCCTAATTCTGACACTATTGATTTCGATCAAGCAAAATTGGCTATAGATTGTTATGGGGCGCTTGCGGAAAATATTAGAGAAAGCCTTGATGAAGAGACAAGAAATGCTATTGATGGAGTGTTATCTAATTTAAGAATGACTTATATCGAAAAGAACAAGTAAGTGAGGTAACAGTTTCTTAATGAATAATCTTTTGATATACTAACTCCTTGCTGTATACCACTACCTGTATGAATCTAGGAGGAATTATTAGATGACAAAAAATTGCGACTGTCAAAGCGAAAATATCGACTTAAAACCTGCTTTAGATATCATCGAGAGTTATAGGGGCAAAGATGGATCACTCATGCCCATACTTCAAGATGTTCAAAGCATATATGGATATTTACCTGAAACTGTTTTGGGTACTGTCTCAAAAGAGACAAATACTCCCATGAGCCGTATATATGGCATTGCAACTTTTTATTCTCAATTCAGGTTAGATCCGGTAGGCGAGAATTTAATTAGAGTATGCCATGGAACGGCCTGCCACGTCTCCGGAGCAGAAAATATAACATTGGCTCTCGAAACCGAGTTAGGCGTAGTTGACGGAGACACTACTGAAGACAAGCAATTTACATTAGAATCGGTTGCTTGCCTTGGATGTTGCAGTTTAGCACCGGTGATAATGGTCAATGAAGATACCCATGGCAATCTGACTCCTGATAAATCCAAAAAAGTAGTAAAGAAATATGAACAGAGAGAACATTAATCTATGAAAAAAGTATTAGTTGGTGTTGGTAGTTGCGGAATGGCAGCAGGAGCCAAAGATGTGATCGACGCCTTAAAAAAAGAGATCGATGAGAACGATATTGAGATAGAGCTTGGCATGACCGGGTGCATCGGTCTTTGTTATCGAGAAGTGTTAGTCGATGTCCTCGACGATAATAAGAAAACTTCCTATGGGAATGTGACTCCGGCGATGGTCCCCAAGATAGTAAGCGAGCATATTGTTGAGGGCAAACCGATAGATGAATGGATCGCTCTTGAAGACGGTCTAAGGGGTGCCGAGCAGGATTTTATTAAGAGCCAAAACAGGATCGTACTAAGAAAGTGCGGCCTCATAGATCCGGAAAATATCGAAGACGCTATCACGCTTGGGGGCTACGAAGCTATCAAGAAAGCGATTGATGAGATGTCCTCTGACAAAGTCGTTGAAGAGGTCAAAGCTTCCGGCCTTAGGGGTCGAGGCGGAGCCGGATTTACTACGGGTCTTAAATGGGAGTTCACGAGAAAAGCAAGCGGTGAAAAAAAGTACATAATCTGCAACGCTGACGAGGGTGACCCCGGCGCGTTTATGGATAGGAGCGTCTTGGAGAGCGATCCCCATGCCGTTCTTGAGGGCATGTTGATCGCGGGTTACGCTATTGGCGCCGAATATGGTTACATCTACTGCCGTGCCGAATATCCTTTAGCTGTCAAACGCTTGAAGATGGGGATAGAGCAGGCAAAAAAGAAGGGCTTTCTAGGAGACAATATTTTAGGGAGCGACTTTAATTTCAATATTCAGATAAAAGAAGGTGCCGGAGCTTTTGTCTGCGGCGAGGAGACGGCATTGATGGCATCGATTGAAGGTAAAAGGGGGATGCCGAGACTAAGACCGCCGTTTCCCGCGACATCAGGCCTTTGGGGATACCCGACTTGCATAAATAATGTCGAAACTCTTGCCAATATTTCTTGGATTATAACCAATGGAGCAAAGGCCTACGCCGATATCGGTACTAAGAACAGTAAGGGGAATAAAGTCTTTGCCCTTACCGGAAAGATAAAAAGAAGCGGACTCGCTGAAGTACCGATGGGGATGACTCTTCGCGAGATCATCTACGATGTCGGTGGAGGCATTAAGGATGAAAAAGAATATAAAGCAGTTCAAATAGGGGGGCCGACAGGCGGTTGTCTTCCAGCCAGCTTACTGGATACCCCTGTAGATTATGATTCCTTGATCGAGAAAGGGGCTACTCTCGGATCCGGAGGCATGGTCGTTTTAGATCAATCGACCTGCATGGTAGATCTTGCAAAATATTTTATGACGTTCGCTCAAAACGAATCATGTGGAAAATGCGTACCCTGCAGGGTCGGGACAAAACGGATGCTTGAGTTATTAGAAAAGATAACTGACGGATTTGCGACATTAGAAGACCTGGAGCAATTGGAGGCCCTAGCGGCAGACGTAAAAGTATCGTCTCTATGCGGGTTAGGCCAGACAGCTCCAAATCCGATTCTTACGACAATACGATATTTTAAAGAGGAATACCTGGCTCACATCGAGGAACGTACTTGTCCTGCAAATGTATGCGTCAATTTGATAGATGTAGTCATCGAGCAAGAACTTTGCCGCCAATGCGAGCTATGCATTAAAAACTGTCCTGTAGACGCAATAACTGGAGCAAAGAAAGAATATACTGAAAGAAGGCCCGATGATTGTATCGGTTGCAAGATGTGTATTTCTGTCTGCCCCTGGGACGCGATCTTCACTGATTCACCCAAGGCTGAGGGAGTCAAAGTAAAACATGAAGAGACGATACCAAAAGGAATGCTGTAGATGACAGAAATAACCCTTTCAATAAACGGAGAAGAAGTAAGCTTAGACAAAGAGATGACTATTCTTGAGGCAGCATCTAAGCTCGGGGTCGAGATACCAACGCTTTGTCATGATCCAAGGCTTAAGCCCTATGGCGCATGCAGGGTATGCCTTGTAGAAGTCGAAGGTGCAAGAGCACCGTTACCGGCGTGCGCTACTAATGCAGCCGACGGGATGGTCGTAAAAACAGATACCGAGGAGATCCATCGACTAAGAAAGACAGTAGTCGAGCTGATAATCTCCGACCATCCACTGGATTGTGTTACCTGCGAAAAATGCGGAAACTGCGCTCTTCAAGATTTAGCTTACAAATATGACATCACTGAAAGCGAGTTTAAAGGTGAGAAGCACTCCCTTGAACCACAAGAAGATGATCCATTCATACACAGGGATCTTGATAAATGTATCTTATGCGGCAGGTGCGTTAGGATCTGCGATGAAGTAGAGCATGCCTTTGCCATTGACTTTAATTATCGCGGTTTTAAAACTCAGATAGGGACTACCTATGGAAAGTCGCTAAAAGATACGACTTGCGAGTTTTGCGGTCAATGTATCTCCACTTGTCCGGTGGGGGCCTTAATAGAGAAACCGAGGCTTGATAAGGGCAGGCTATGGGAGCTTGAAAATACTCTTACGACTTGTCCATATTGTGGTGTCGGCTGTACGTTGGAATTACAGACCAATAATGGTGAGATCGTAAACGTTTCAGCGCCTCTAGATATTGGGGTAAATGGAGGAAATCTTTGTGTCAAAGGCCGCTTCGGATATGATTTTGTAAGCAGTACTGAGAGACTTAAGACACCCTTGATCAAAAAGAACGGAGAGTTTCAGGAGGCTTCTTGGGACGAAGCGATAAAATTGATCGCTGGCCGCTTAAGTGATATCAAAAAAAAGCATGGTCCGGATTCTATCGCCGGCCTAGCTTCAGCTAAATGCACCAATGAAGAGAATTACATATTTCAAAAATTTATCAGAGCGGCTATCGGGACAAACAACGTCGATCATTGCGCCAGACTTTGCCATTCATCAACGGTAGCTGGTCTTGCCACTGCTTTTGGAAGTGGAGCGATGACTAACTCGATAAGCGATTTTGCCGACTCCAAGGCCATACTCATCATCGGATCAAATACGTCGGAAGCGCATCCTATAATCCATATCGAGATCTTAAAGGCGGTAAGATTTAAGGACGCGAAGTTAATAGTAATAGATCCCCGGGAGATAAAGATGTCGAAGTTTGCCGATATCAGTCTTCACCAGAGGCCCGGTTCTGATGTAGCTGTATTAAACGGTCTTATGAATGTGATAATCGATGAAGGATTGGAAGATAAGAATTTTATTGAAGAACGTACAGAACACTTCGAAGCCTTAAAGAAGAATGTAGCAAACTATACGCCCGAAAAGGTCGAAGAAATATCAGGGATCCCTGCGGACGGTCTGAGGTCGGCTGCCAGGATGTACGCGACAAGCGGGGCTAGCTCGATAGTCTATTCAATGGGAATAACACAGCATACGACCGGGACAGATAACGTTCTCTCAACTGCCAATCTTGCGATGCTTACCGGAAATATCGGTCGTCCTGGTACAGGAGTCAATCCTCTAAGGGGGCAGAATAACGTACAGGGAGCGTGCGATATGGGCTCTCTTCCAAACGTATACTCCGGTTACCAGAAAACAGATGACGAGAGCTCAAGAAACAAGCTAGAAGAAGCATGGAATACTGATCTACCTACAAACAAAGGCCTGACTGTAGTAGAAGTCATGAATGGCGGTGCCAGTGGCGATGTGAAGGGTGTTTATATCATGGGAGAAAACCCTATGTTAAGTGATCCTGATGTCAGCCACGTCGAGAAAGCGCTGGAAAAACTGGAATTTCTCGTGGTCCAGGACATATTTCTTACCGAAACTGCTGCCTTTGCCGACGTCGTACTTCCAAGTGTTTCGTTTGCAGAGAGAGATGGAACATTTACAAATACCGAGAGACGTGTGCAAAGGATAAGAAAAGCCGTAGAGCCGGTTGGCAACGCAAAAGAAGACTGGAAGACACTGTGCGCGGTCTCGATGGCTATGGGCTATGAGATGTTATATGAATCAGCCGATGAAATCCTAGAAGAGATAGCTTCGGTTACCCCTTCTTATGGTGGAATCACTCCTGACAGGTTAGGTCAAGATGGACTTCAATGGCCGTGTCCAACAAGTGATCATCCCGGTACACCCATTCTTCATCAGGAAAAATTTACAAGAGGTCTTGGAAAATTTCACGTCGTCACGTATAGGCCGCCTGCCGAAGAACCTGATGCCGAGTATCCACTCATACTGACTACTGGACGACTTTTAAATCAGTTCCATACCGGAACGATGACAAGAAAGACGGAAGGATTAGATGAGATCTATCCAGTAGCACACGTTGAGATCAGTCGATTTGACGCAAAAAAAATGGATATAAAAACTGGCAACTTTGTAAACTTAGAGACTAGAAGAGGCAAAATAAAGGCAAAAGCTCTGGTGACAGACAAATCTAGAAAAGGTGTTGTCTTTATGCCTTTTCACTTCAAGGAAGCTGCCGCCAATATCTTGACCAACCCCGCTTTGGATCCGATCGCAAAGATACCTGAATTTAAAGTGTGCGCTCTTAAGATATCAAAAGCGGACTGATTGCGGCGGACAATAATTTCTGTTACTTTCATATTGGAAAATAGAATAATGATTTGGTGTCCGGCAACCGTATTATGGATGCTGGAAGAATAGGGAAGGCTGTTAGAATCAGCCACGGGCCCGCCACTGTAAGCGGAGAAGATTGCGCATAGCTCCTAGCAATATCCACTGATCGATCATGATCGGGAAGGAGCGTAAGTCACATCCGTAAGTCAGGAGACCTGCCATTTCGATTAAAGCTCTTCGTGGAAGGAGTGGCCAAGATTTGGACCCTGCGAGGCGGGGTTATTTTTTTTCACCAACGCACATCAAAAAAAAGGGGTAACAAGTGGATTTCACAGAGAGAGTAAATAGTAATATCGAAAGTTTGGACAGGGCTTCCATGGATGAAGCCAAGAGTAGGCAGGATTCGCTTACAAAGCCATTGGGAAGCCTTGGAAAATTAGAGGACATATCAATTCAAATAGCAGGAATCAAAAAGGATGCCAGGCCAAGCATAGACAAAAAAGTAATCATTGTGATGGCTGGAGACCATGGCATCAGTGAAGCCGGTGTCAGCGCGTTTCCAAAAGAAGTGACCCCACAAATGGTACTTAATTTTGCAAACGGTGGGGCAGGCATAAATGTCCTTTCGAGACACGTAGGGGCTGAAGTCCGCATTGTCGATATTGGGGTCGATGCTGATATCGAGTCTGAGGTAGTAATAAATAAAAAAATAAAAATGGGAACAGATAATTTTATTAATGGACCGGCGATGACAAGAGATGAGGCGATATCTGCTTTAAATGTCGGCATCGATATTGTAACCGATGAAGTTTTAAGCGGCGCCGATCTGATTGCCACCGGCGATATGGGTATTGGAAATACGACCGCCAGTACGGCCATATTAAGAGTCCTAAGCGGCCTAGATATAAATGAAATAACCGGAAGAGGGACGGGTATTGATGAGGAGGGTCTCGTTCGAAAACAGGAGCTCATACTTGAGGCGATACAGATGAATGATCCCAATAGTGGTGATGCCATCGACGTTCTTTCTAAGCTAGGGGGTCTGGAGATCGCTGGATTGGCAGGCGTTACTTTAGGAGCTGCTATGAATAGAGTCCCCGTTATAATCGATGGCTTTATCTCAGCGGCAGCCGCGCTTGTGGCTGCAAAAATCGCCCCAAGATCAGTAGAATATATGATAGCCTCTCACATATCTGTTGAACCCGGCCATGGTTTTATCTGGCGCGAATTAGGTCTTGATCCGATACTTGATCTAAATATGAGGCTCGGTGAAGGTACGGGAGCTGCCCTTACTATGTCGATAGTGGAAGCCGCTTGCAAGGTATTATCTGAGATGGCAACATTTGCTGAGGCAAGCGTCTCTGATAAAAGTGAAAAAGAAGAGAGAGTAAAATAATTGCGAGATGCAATCGATGCTGCCGGAGTAAACGATCAAGCGTTAGGAAAAAGAAGTGAAATACAGCTATTTAAGATCGCACTTTCGTTTCTAACGATATTTCCAGTTAAGGAAAAGCTTGCAGATGAAAAGGATATCGGAAGATCTGCCAGATACTTTCCGATCGTGGGTCTCATCTTCGGCTTTTTTTTAGCGGCCATTGTATATATTCTTTTTTTATTTGGCGCCGAAGAGGTTATCGGAATCACGTCGGTAATTATGCTTGTGATCTTAAGTCGCGGTCTGCATATCGACGGGGTAGCGGATACGGCTGATGGCCTTTTAGGGGGGAGATCAAAAGAAGAGGCTATAAGGATAATGAAGGATAGCAGGATTGGCGCTTTTGGCGTCGTCTCGCTGATACTGTTGATCGCCGCAAAAATACAGATTATCAATACCCTTGCTATTTCAGGTGTTATTATTCCAATTATAATATTGATCCCGGTGTACTCTCGTTGGGCAGCAGTGATCACGGCCAGTAGATATGCAACATTTAACAACAGCGGTCTGGGAGAGGCTTTTTCTAATTCTGTTGGATGGGCAGAGTTAATTATTTCCAGCGTGTTGGTAGCAGCGATATCGCTTATATTTTTTAATGTCACTCAGGTTGCTATAATTATCTTCTTTTTTTTACTCTTTAATCACATATTAAGCGCGCTTCTTACCAGGAACGTAAAAGGGATAAACGGAGATATTCTTGGCGCGATAATCGAAATACAGGAGATCGCGGTGGCTGTTATATTTCTTGTCATGATGAGGATGGTGTAAATGACGGAGATAATGCTTATAAGGCATATGGAGACAGAATGGAATGAACAATTAAGATATATTGGTCGTACCGATCTTTCCTTGTCTGATTTTGGAAGAGAAAACGCCGTTAGATTAAAAAAGTTTCTAGGCGATACCAAGTTCAAAAAACTCTACTCCAGCTCACTAAAGAGAGCACGGGAGACAGCCGCTATCATCGACACGAGTCAAAATTTAGAATTAGAGAGCCTGGAGAATCTTAGTGAAGTCGATTTCGGTGACTGGGAGGGCCTGACCCATCCGGAGATACTGGATAGCTTCAAAGAAGAGATGAACTCCTGGCTTAACGATCCTTCGAAAGAGCAGATACCGGGCGGCGAAAACTGGAGTGAATTTGAAAATAGAGTATTAAGTGAGTTTAACCGGATACTTGCTGCTAACAAAGAAGGAACAATCGCTATCGTTACTCACGCCGGACCCATCAAGGTCATCCTGGGGAATATTCTAGATGTACCACCTAAAAGGTACTGGCAGATATTTCAAGACAAGGGAGCCATCAATACGATAAGGGTCGAAAAAGGTAGGAGATGGATAGTTACAGTAAACGACACCTGTTATCGAAGGATAAAGTAGGCATAGGCTAAAAGGAATTCCTTTGACTAACTTTAACTGACACTAAAGAAGTTACCTGATAAAATATACTTCTATGACTAAGAGCTTATTCGATGACCAACTAAAGACCGTAGCAAATGAGTTTAGCGAAGTCTTAAATAATATGATACCTCTTGTTTCCGATATGGATTACAGATCGGATTTTCTTTTGTCTAAAATACTTTATTTTACATCGAACTTTGGTAAGGCTTCTCCTAAACGATCGCTTATAAAGACGGCGCTTGCGCTGGAGATATTAAAAGTAGCTATAGATATTGGTTCCATTTCTCAAAACGAAGGTAGTTTTTCTGATGACAGGTTATTATCTACGGATTACCTCTATGCAGAAGCTATAGGCCAAGTGGTGGGGTTGAATAAGCCGTTTATTGTTTCGATCCTAGCTAAGTCGATAGCGAACACGGCCGCAAACAGAGCAAACGATAATGATGATAACCCCTATTTAGAACACCTTATTGTCGCCTCATATGAACTTGGCACACGCCTTGGAGAGTGCGATGGAGAAGTGGATATAAGCGAACTATTAAACGTTAGCGAGTTACGGGAAAAGAAATATATCAAGAGAAGTATGGAGCTGATATATTGATGGTAAAAATAGGTAAGTTAGTCAATTATCCCATTTCGAGACCTGTAAGAGTAGAGCTAACGAAGGTAGAAAGACGGCTGGATGAGGTTATCGAAGATGTTCCGGCGCATTTAAGGGATAAGATAAAACAAATAATGAAAGCCGGAGGGAAGAGGCTTAGACCCATCTTAGTTATATTGTCATCAGCGTCCAGTGGAGGTGTGAACGCCAAGACGATCGATGGTGCGGTGGCCGTTGAGTTAATTCATCTTGCCTCGCTTATTCACGATGATATTTTAGATAACGCTAGCTCTCGGAGGTCGGTTAGGACTTTAAACTATACCTATGGCCATAATTACGCTACAGCATGCGGCGACTATCTCTTTGGGTATGCTTTTGACGTGCTTTCTCGCCACGATGACAGTGATCTCTTGAAGCCTTTAACAGAGGCGTCGATGGCTCTAAGCATTGGTGAGATCATGGAGAGAGATATGGCCGGCGACCTTCATCAAAATCGTAAGGACTACTATGAAAGGATAGATAAGAAAACAGCCGCTCTATTCTCGGCTGCTTGCAAGATAGGAGCAGCAGCAAGCGGTCAAAACGGTGATGGGAAGGCTAACCTATCTTCCTACGGGCATTGTCTGGGTATGGCTTTTCAGATATATGACGATGTTCTTGACATCAACGGAGAAGAAAATATTCTTGGAAAACCCGTTGGAAATGATATCAAGGAAGGGATTGTGACCCTTCCCGTGATACTGGCTGTAAAAGATCAAGTTTCTAATGAGATAAAAGAAGCCATCGTTGACCCAAATGATAACAATATCATCAGAGCCATAGATTTCATTAAGGAAAGCGGATCGATAATCGACTCTAAGGAAATTGCCAAAGAATTTATTAATAAGGCGAAAAAATCTATAATGAATCTTTCAAATAAGAAAATTCAGGGAGAACTTTTGTCTATCGGTGATTTTGTCATCGATAGGTATCACTGAGGAGAAATGATGGGGAAATGAGTAAAAAAAAGATATATAGTGCAAAATGGGTGCTTCCCATATCGGATTCCCCGATTGAAAACGGGGCAGTTGTTATTGATAAACATAAGATCGTTGATGTTGGCACTAGGAAAGAAATAAAAAAGAAATACCCGGACGTGGATATCGAGGCCCATCCTCACTCTGTTATTCTTCCTGGTTTTGTAGATCTTCATACCCATCTCGAATATAGCATTTTTAGAGGAGTTTGCGATGATCTGGATTTTTCTAAATGGAAACTTCAGGTCGCCTTAAAAAGCAAGGAGTTAAATGAGCATGAGTGGCAAGTATCTTCCAATCTTGGGGCACTAGAAGCTGTTCAGGCAGGAATAACGACTATTGCTGATATCACATACTCCGGAAACAGTCTTGACGCCGCTGTCGAGGCATCTCTTAGAGGAAGAGTCTTTTTTGAGATAACCGGGATGGATCGAAGAAAAACAGATGAGATTATCAAAGCCGGTAGAAGCAGCGTTGATTCATTGAGAGAAATCGCTAAAGGAACAAAGATCGATGTAGGAATATCTCCACATTCTCCATACACTGTCTGTCCGCCTCTATATAAAACTGTAAGCGAATGGGCTATAGATGAGAAGATGCAGCTCTGCACCCATCTTGCCGGGTCTAAAGATGAATATCAATTCGTTAAATATGGATCAAGCGCTTTGGCCGGTTCATACAGGGAGATAATGGGATGGAGCGACCTTTTATGGCATCCAACGGGTACTAGTCCTGTAAAGTATCTGGAACAATGGGGCGTTTTTAAAAGTGACGTCCTAGCTGTACACTGTGTTCATGTCGACGAATTCGATCTTGACGTCCTCCAAAAAAATGACGTAGCGATTGTCAACTGTCCGAAATGTAACGCTAAACTAGGTATGGGGATTGCTCCGATGAAGGAGCTTCGAGAACGGGACTTTAGGCTGGGGTTGGGAACAGATAGTCCTTCAAGCAGTAATAGTATGGATATGTTTGACGAGATGAGAATAGCCCTATTTCTACAACGGGGCATCACGCAATCAGCCGAACACTCTCCTGCTGAATCGTTTGTAAAAATGGCAACTATC
>JAUVQW010000053.1 GCA_030597945.1 Actinomycetes bacterium | reverse complement strand
CGTAATAACTTCAGCGATCACTTTTTTCTGTTCTTGTTGAATCTTACTGATCAGTTCATCAAGGATATGGTTTAATAATTTAACCTCGCCTTGTCCTACCAATAAAAGTAAAAAATTAAGAGCAACGTTAGATACTTTATCTTCAAATATCTCTGTCGCGACGGCGTACTTCTTCACTAGTTCAATATTTGAATCTACTAATGAGTCTCTTAATTTAAGATTTTTGTTTATCGTATCAGCAATAACCTTAAAATCTTGATCAATTTCCTCAATATTGTTTTCCACTAATGCGAGCTCTAAGAGAGCGCTAGCATAGGCACTAGCTTTAGTTTTCATTCAAATTTCCTACATTAGACAAAAAGTCATCGATTATCTTTTCATGCTCAGCTTTATCAAGCGATTTACTTATCACTTTTGACGCTGCGCCTACAGCAAGGTCAGCAACCTTTTTTTGAATATCTTCTATCGCAACAGACTTTTCTCTTTCTATCTCACTCGTTGCCCTTTCGATTATTTGATCAGCTTCTTTTCTGGCTTTCTCGTTCATCTCTTCTTTAATGCCCTCACCGAACTTTCTACCTTCTTTTATTATTTTTTGCGCCTCATCTCGTGCTTTCGACATTTCTTTTTTATAGTCGTCCAAGAGTTTTTGTGCTTCGATGCGCGTTTTTTCGGAAGCTTCAAGTGAATCCTTAATTGTATCGGCACGCTTATCCATAATATCTACAACCGCAGGAAAAGCATAGCGTGATAGTAAAAACAACAGAATTAAAAAAGCAACCGTTGCATAAATAATCTCATTTAAGTGCGGAGATAACAGATCCATTCTCTTTCCTCCTTTTAATTTCTTCTAACCGGCACGACCCAAAAGTAAAAAAGCAAAAACCAAAGCATATAGAGCTAAAGCTTCAGCAAAAGCGATTCCGATAAACATAGTCGTTCTGACCATGCCCGAAGTCTCCGGTTGACGAGCCATACCTTCAATAGCCTTTCCAACAATAATTCCAATCCCGATCCCGGGTCCAATAACCCCGGCTCCAATTGCTATACCAACCCCTAAAAGTGCTAAACCAGCTTCCATTGTTCCTCCTTTCTAGTGCTCAGACTCTAGTGAACTGCCAATATATATAGCCGCTAAAATTGCAAAAATGTAAGCTTGCAGAGCCGCGATAAATAATTCAAAACCATATAGGACAACAACCAAGGCAAAAGGGAAAGGTTTAAACAGCCAAAACAGACTTATGGTCATACCAAGAAAAAGCGCCAGCACCAGATGACCGGCGAGCATATTGGCAAAAAGTCGAACTGCCAGCGAAAAAGGCCTGACAATCAGAGCACCTATGACCTCTATTGGTACGATCAAAATCAACATTACCCAGTGGATACCGGCTGGCGCAAAGGTTTTTAAGTATCCGAAAAAACCTTGCTCCTTAATTCCTACAAAAAGATAGATAAAATAAACAATAAGAGCAAAAGCGGCTGTTATACTAATGCGGCTAGTCGGGGTGAAAGAGCCAGGAATTAATCCGATAACATTGCAAAAAAGAATAAAAATAAATAGGGTGGCGACCAATGGAAAGTAAGGTTTCCCTTTTTCGCCCATTATCTCTGAGATTATTCCTTCACGAATAAAATCAACCAAACTTTCAATGGCATTCTGCCATCGCCCAGGTATCAATTTTAATTTACGTGTTGGAATATAAACAAACAGAAACGTAAGAATAGCAGCGACAAAAAGCATTACGATCGCTTTATTGATTGTAAAATAGGGCCCCAGATCGTAATAAGTAACCGGAGTTACTGCATCCATTATGTCTGCTGCTGCTATAACCATTATCTGCACCCTTCCAGATCGTAATAAGTAACCGGAGTTACCGTATCCATAATGTCATGCACTTTGTTGCTGCTCTTTCCAAAGACCGACTTTTTTAAAATTTATTTTTTCTGGCATACCGCCGCTGAACATCATGATTATGCCATGAGTTAACATAAAACTGATTACCGTAAATAATGGCGCCAGTTCGAAAACGAATAAAGCCAAATAAAGGCCCGCGGCAACTACACTTAAACGCATCAAATAAGTTATCAACATAAATGCAGCACCTAAAGCAATATTCTTATTTCGCATCAAAAGAGTACAAGCAAGGTACAAACAATAATAAATAGCTGCTAATGTGAGGCCATAAAGGTATCCTAGCCCAGATCTTGAACCACTCAAAATCCAGATAAGCGGAAAGATTGTTAGAATAATTGAAATTGATAGTAATAAAATATTGCGTTTAAAACTGGCTGTTATCATTGCTCGATTGATCTTCTCTTTCTCGATCATTACTTTCCCAGATATCACTTTTAACGATTACTATATATGTCCTATATAAACCTGCAGCCATACCGATTATCAAGCCTGCCGCCGTAAAGCCCGGTGAACTTCCCAGTCTAATGTCGACCCAGTAGCCAATTCCCGCACAAAACAACACCCAGACTGTAAGTTCTATCCCAACGCTTCCGAGAGTCATAAAATCATCAATCATAGAAAACTTATTCTTGGAATTCATGGTAACTACCTGTGATCTTCTTAGATGATAGACCCAAGATGGAATTATAGCATAGCTCTAAAATAATTAAAGACCTATTAAAAAAATTATCGTTATTCTTTTATCTTCACTTCTCTCTCGTCGGATCTAGAGTCCTCACCAACCGCTTTCTGCCCTTTTTTCTTAGCGTGTTTCCCATTTGAAAAAACCTCGAAGATCCCAATGAATTCCGCAAATAGGTAGCTGAGAAAAAGCATGAACAATATTATCAAATATTTCTGAGTCGAAGGACTGATACGAAGAGTGAGTCCAAAAGCACTTAGTGCAATCGACCACAAGTAGATTATCGAAACCGCCTGTCTTTGGGTAAACCCTCGTCTAAGTAGCCGGTGATGAAGGTGGTCTCTGTCTGCCTGCGTTACCGGTTGTCCATCTCTATACCTTCTAAGAATCGCAAGAGCCCCATCCAAGATAGGAACCCCCATAATTATAAGCGGTGCAAACAACGATATCGCGGCGATACTCTTCATTACGCCACCAACGGTGATCGCACCAAACAAAAACCCTAAAAACATGCTTCCAGAGTCACCCATAAAGATCTTTGCCGGATTGAAATTATGACCTAAAAATCCAAGCGTGCTACCGACAATTGCTATCGAAATTATCGCCGTGGTCAATTGGCCTGTATCAAACGCAAAAAAAGCAAAACTTAAGGCCGCAATCGCAGCTATACCGGCTGCTAGACCATCAAGGCCATCTATAAAGTTAATAATGTTAATAAAAGCGACTACCCAGATTATGGTAAGGACAACACCGACATTACCAAGATAGATAACTCCGCCGCTAAACGGATTTCCAATGAACTCCATCCTTATGCCAAAAGCCACCAGGATAGAAGCCGCACTTATCTGACCGGCAAATTTAGCTATCGGCGGTAGCTCGATAATGTCGTCGATCGCGCCGATGATCAAGATTAGTGTGGCACCTAGAAAAATACCGCTAAGCTCGGAAATATTAAAATCAAAACTTTCGCTTGGATTTGAAATTTGTTTAGACAGATGAAATGCCATACTAGCCGCAAAACCAATAAAAATAGCGACACCGCCGAGTCTGGGAATAGGTTTAGTATGGACCTTCCTCTCGGTCGGATGATCAACAGCGTTTAACTTTAAAGCCAGTCTTTTGACAGGAAAGGTAATAAAAGCGGACATTATAAATGCAATGAAAAATATTGAAAGGTAATCTACCATCTATGACTTGATATCCGAAACACGAATAGCTTCGATCTTCGCCTCAACTATTAACTCTTCGGCTAACAGGTCCGGATATCCCTCCTGATAATATATTTTCTTTATACCGCAATTTATAATCATCTTAGAACATAACGAGCATGGTTGATGGGTTGAGTAAATAATGGCATCTTTAATCTTTACCCCGTAGAGAGCAGCTTGAAGAAGAGCATTTTGCTCGGCGTGAAGCCCCCGGCAAAGTTCATGTCTTTGGCCTGATTCAATGTCTTGATCTTCTCTTAGGCAGCCCCGTTCTAAACAGTGTACCAGCCCGGTAGGGATGCCATTATACCCTGTTGAGAGGATTCTTTCATTCATTACGATCACCGCACCGCATTGTCTTCTCCTGCAAGTCGAACGACTAGCGACTTCGTTGGTGATCTTCATAAAATATTCGTGCCATGTCGGTCTCGGCAATCCCGCTTTAACATTGTGTTCCAGATGACCCATTATGCCATTGCTCTCTTTATAGTCTTTGGATTGCTAGATTGAAAAAAAATTTTGGGGCCTTATAATCATCACATTACCCAGCAGCTTACTCAAGATCCGAATATAAAGGAAATTGCTGACAAAGAGTATTGACCTCGCTCTTAATTCGGCTGCAAATGGTTTCATCATCAAGGCCTTTATCTAGTGCAGAAGTAATCAGTCCGGCAATCGTCTCCATCTCAGTTTCCTTCATACCTCTGGTTGTCACTGCCGGCGTTCCTACCCTTATACCGCTTGTCACAAAAGGGCTCTTGGAATCAAACGGGATGGTGTTCTTATTCACGGTGATCCCGCACCTATCAAGTGCTTCTTCTGCTTTCTTGCCGGTAATTCCTTTAGAAGTGAGATCGATTAACATTAGATGGGTGTCGGTACCTCCCGAGATAAGTCTGAAACCTTTATTGATCAACCCGCCAGCTAGTACTCCCGCATTTTTTACAATTTGTCGCTGATATTCTTTAAAATCGGGTGTCAGGGCTTCCTTAAGGGCGACCGCTTTCGCTGCGATAACGTGCATTAACGGTCCGCCTTGCATACCCGGAAATATCGTTCTGTCGATATCGCTGGCAAATCTTTCTTGGCAGAGTACCATGCCGCCGCGAGGACCCCGCAATGTCTTATGAGTAGTCGACGTTACAAATTCAGCAAGAGGCACCGGATTCGGATGAAGCCCTGCCGAGACAAGTCCGGCGATGTGAGCCATGTCGACCATAAAAATAGCATCTATTTCATCACAGATATCTCTAAAAGCTTGAAAATCTATAGTCCGAGGATAAGCGCTACCACCGGCGATGATCATCTTCGGTTGATATTGAAGCGCCTTCTTTCGAAGTTCGCCGTAATCTATTATCTCACTATCGCGATCCACTCCGTAAAGAATCGAATTATAAATATTACCGGAAAAATTGACCGGGCTGCCGTGAGTAAGATGGCCGCCATGAGCAAGATCCAGACCCATCACAGTATCTCCGGGCTTTAACACCGTGAAAAACACTGACATGTTGGCCTGTGCGCCGGCATGAGGCTGAACGTTTGCGTGGTCCGCTCCAAACAACGACTTAGCTCTATCGATTGCCAGATTTTCAACATTATCGACATATTCACAGCCGCCATAATATCGTTTGCCCGGATAACCTTCAGCGTATTTATTGGTAAGAACACTACCCTGAGCTTCTAAAACATTTAAAGAGGTAAAATTCTCAGCCGCTATTAATTCTAATGTATTCTGTTGCCTGTGAAGTTCGCTAATTAGAGCTCTCGATACTTCGGGGTCTTTCTCAATTAATCCCATTTGTTCCTTGTAAGTGACTTTAAAGATTTTCCATCTTATCTACTCGACGCTTATGTCTACCGCCTTCAAACTCAGTATTCAACCAACTATCAACAATCTTATCCGCTTGTTCATCTTCAACAAAACGTGAGCCAATCGATAATATGTTAGCGTCATTATGTTGGCGGCTCAACTTTGCTGACTCTTCGTCATTGGCTACAGCAGCTCTTACATTTGGGTACCTATTAGCGGCTATAGCCATCCCGATACCACTTCCACATATCAAGATCCCCTTTTCTATCTCGGAATCTGAGATCTTTTTTGCAACTCTTTTAGCGTAATCAGGATAATCGACTGATTCATCGCTTACTGTTCCTACGTCATCTATGTCATAGCCGAGCGATAAAAGCTTCTCTTTTAACTTTTCTTTTAAAGCATAACCCGCGTGATCCGCACCGATAGCTAACTTCAAATCCGCTCCCATTGATCGTAGAATATTATAGCAGTAATAAGAGTTTAGTATTTCCTTAAAATATTTTCTATCTCTTCTTCTTTTATTGCTCCGACCCTCAGTATTCTTGGATAGTCACCAGCCACATCTACTATGCTCGACTCTTTACCATCATCTATTCGTCCGCCATCAAGAAGGATGTCTATCTCTCTTCCGATCTCTGCCTTTACCTGATAGCCCGCAGTTGCACTCTTGAAACCGGTGCGATTAGCGCTTGTAGTCGCCAGCGGCCTACCTGCCATCCTAGCCAGCTCTCTTACAGCCGTACTATCCGGCATTCTTATCCCGATATTCCCGGCTTTAGTGATGCTTGGCAGTAGACGATCTGAAGCGGGAAATATTATGGTCAAAGCTCCGGGCCAAAAAGTATCCATAAGCCTATGAGCGATATCTGGTACCGATCGGACTAATTCTTCCAATCGTTTGTTATCATCGATCAACGCGATCAACGCCTTACTTCCGGGCCTTCCTTTTATACGGAATATTTTCTGAATAGCGATTTCATTATAGATACTCGTGCCCAACCCATAGACAGTATCAGTCGGAAAAGCCACAACCTTTCCTTCTATCATATCCCTGGCAACGTCCCTTAATATTTCTTTATCGGGATCATCTATGTCTATCTGATACTCTTTCATTTAAACCCTCTTTACCTGAGTTTTGCCGCGACTATCCGATCACGACCATTAAAATCTTGGATCGTATTAATATCAGAAAAATCGTTGTCCAAAAAGATTTTTCTCACTTTATCCGCTTGATCGTCTCCGATCTCAAAGACAACCGACCCACCTGCTTTAAGGTATTCTTTGCTTCCTTGGATTATCGAATGATAAAAATCTAATCCTTCCGCTCCCCCATCCAATGCTTCAACGGGTTCATGCTGAACATCCTTGGGCAACTTGGATATCATTTCCGTAGCAATATAGGGAGGATTTGCGACTATTATATCGAATCTTCCATCATACTTATCCCTAAGCTCTGAAAAGATGTCACTCTTAAAAAATCTTATCTTTTTATCCAGCTCATAGACAGAAGCATTTTCTATGGCGATCTCCAGCGCTTTTAATGACCGATCCAACGCCCATATCTCAATATTATCGATTTCATAGGCGAGCGAGATGCTAATTGCGCCACTTCCGGTCCCAATATCCAGTATAACCGGTGTCTTGCTGCCATCATCTCTTTTTTTATCGATAGAACTATTT
>JAUVQW010000052.1 GCA_030597945.1 Actinomycetes bacterium | reverse complement strand
TTTCCAATGATCTGAATATCACTCACTGGCCCGACTTCCATTACTTCACCATCTTTGTCTAGAAAGATGATTCCACCTTCGACGTAACAACCATCCTGAATTTCATTTGCTCCGTAAAAGATTTTTTTTGATTTGATCTTTTGAAACTCGGGTCCTTTAAGATCAGCGTTCACGATCGCCCAGTCATTTGATGATTGGTTTGAAAAGATCTTATATTTGGCATCGGAGTATGCCGAAAAGTCACCATGCCAGTCGATATGATCTGGTGAGATATTTAATAATACGGCCACTTTAGGCTTTAGGTCCCGCATAAACTCTAGTTGAAAACTGCTAAGTTCCGCGACTACAAAATCACTATCCTTCATATCGATAACGGCTTGCGTTAAAGGAAAACCGATATTTCCGCCTACCGCCACCGCCTT
The DNA here is from genome assembly GCA_030597945.1 of Actinomycetes bacterium. Taxonomy (GTDB): domain Bacteria; phylum Actinomycetota; class Aquicultoria; order CAJVYJ01; family CAJVYJ01; genus JAUVQW01. The sequence continues at coordinate 7,047 of JAUVQW010000052.1, read as the reverse complement.
GCCGGATCGTTGCAGAATCTGACTGATCAAATCGGTGGTCGTGGTCTTTCCATTTGTGCCTGTTACCCCGATAATAGGGCTATCAGTCAGCAAGGACGCTACCTCTACCTCGCTAATTATCGGTATATTTGATTTTATCGCCTCGGCTAATATCTCGTTATTTGGAGACATCCCCGGACTGGGAATAATAAAATCAGTATCTCTTAGAACATCTTTGTCTTGCTTACCAAGCTCAACTTCAATACCAATTTTTTCAAGATAGACCGCTTCCTTTTGCAAGATATCATCAGTTCTCATTTCGCTTACTCTTACGATCGATCCAATGCCGTTTAGAGCTCTAGCGACCGCCTTTCCCGACCTTGCCAGGCCAAGCGCGAGTACTTTCTTCCCTCTTAAGTAAGACGTTTTGGTATTAGCCAACAATTGTTCCTCGATCAACTTGTATCTCTAAGAACCGATATAAAATATATGGCAAATCCGGCTCCGGCGAAAACGCCGGTTATTATCCAAAACCGGATCATTACCTTTGTCTCAGACCATCCCTGCATCTCAAAATGATGATGGATAGGGGCCATCTTAAAAACTCTTTTTCCCGTGAACTTAAATACCAAGACCTGGATGATTACCGACATCGCTTCCAAGACATATATGCCACCGATAATTATTAGTAAGAGCTCCGTCTTTGTAACTATGGCAAGCGCCGCTATCGCTCCTCCAAGTCCGAGCGCACCCGTATCTCCCATAAAGATATCTGCCGGATAGGAGTTGTACCATAAAAAACCAATACAAGCCCCGGCTATCGCTGCGGCAAAGACGGCAATATCTAAATGATTTTGCCTAAAAGCTATTCCCGCGTACGTTATCGCGATTATAGTTACTGTACCTGCCGCAAGACCGTCCAATCCATCAGTAAGATTAACCGCGTTGGATGTCCCGGCTACTAATAGAAATAAAAAGATGAGGTATATCCAGGGAAAGGCGATGGCTCTACCCGCTATTTCAAAAGTCGAGGTAAATACCCCAAGCTTCAAAGATAGGTTTGTAAGGGGAACAGATATGTTAGTCGACAGATCAGCCATATTTACGGCCATAAGACCTAGGGCAAAAGAGATGATAAGCAGTATTATCATCTTATACCTCCCTTGCAGGCCAAGCGATCTCTCTTTTAAGACCTTGCTTGTATCGTCTATCAGACCAAGTAGGCCAGTCGAAGCCGCGCCTACGATGACTATTAGACTAAGTGCTCCGAGCGGGCTCATCAACCAAAAAGCAAAGATCGATGTGACAATAATAAGAACCCCGCCCATTGTCGGAGTTCCTTCTTTTAAGAGATGTCCTTCGGGACCGTCTACTCGAATACTTTGACCGATGCCCCTAGACTTAAGCATTCTGATCCAAATCGGTGCAAGTATCGCGGTCGAGACAAGCGCTAGCACGACCGTTAAAAATATCGTATATGTTGGAAACTGCAAACAGACCTCTTTTTCTTAAATATTCTTAACTATTTGTTCAAACTCCATACATCTCGATGCCTTGACTAAAACTAAGTCATCGGCTTCAAGGTTTTCCCTTAAGAACTTGATCGCTTCTTCTTTATCTAAATAATAATGAATATCCTTCTTGGAAAGGCCGCCGTCTATTGCGCCCCTTTTCATATTTCTAGCCGCGTCGCCTACCGTTACCAATATATCTATCCCTAAGGTGGCGGCTTTTCGTCCTACCTCATAATGTGCTTCGCCGCTGCCTTCTCCCAACTCCGCCATGTCTCCAAGGACCGCTATTCGTTTCCCTTTTGAATTAAAAGCAGCTGCGGTTTTAAGCGCAGCTTCCATCGATGTCGGGTTTGCATTATAAGTATCATTTATAACGATCACCCCGTTGGATTTCGCTGCGATGTTCATGCGCATTAAGTCGATCGGCATCTCCCGGAGTCCTTTTTCTATTTCTTCAGTCTCGATACCGAAGCATCCCGCGACCGCTATGGCCGCAAGGGCATTTTGGACAGCGTGCTGGCCGGGAACTGAAAGTTGTATCGATATCTTGCCCACTGGTGTATGGACGAGAAAATTCGGGCGTGCTTCGTTGTCTAAATGTATGTTGGTGGCACAATAATCAGCGGCGGGAACCCGTCCAAAAGTTATAACTTTGGCCTCTGTCCCGTCGATCAATACCGGAGTCCAAGGATCATCAGCGTTTAGAACCGCGAAGCCTTCGATTGGAAGAGCCTTTATCAATTCGGATTTGGCCTTCGCAATATCTTCTTGAGATCCCAAGACACCGACATGCGAGTCGCCGATGTTCGTTATCAAACCAATATCAGGGCCTGCAATATTCACAAGCTCCTCTATCTGTCCGCTGCCCCTCATCCCCATCTCCAGAACAAACAGCTCGGTCTCACTGTCACACCCAAGGATCGAAAGCGGAAGACCGATCTCGTTATTAAAGTTCATAGGAGTCGAGACAATCTTTCTGCTCCTTCCTAAGATCGAACTGATCATATTTTTAGTACTTGTCTTCCCGGTAGAACCGGTTATACCGACTACCTTTGAGCTGAGCTTTGAAATATTATTTGAAGCAAGGTATTGAAGCGCTTTGATTGAGTCATCGATTTTTATAGCCACAGGGCCATCATAATTTGCTGCTATTCTTTTTATTTTTTCGTCCCAGATCTCAGTAAAAAAACCGGCTGCCCCGTTAGACATGGCATCATCGATATAGTCATGGCCGTCAAACTTGTCTCCGACGATAGGAATAAAGACATCGCCCTTATTTATAGAACGGCTATCTATTGAGACGGATGTAAGCAGCTCTTTTTGATCCCCGGAAATAAGTACGCCGGAAACAATTTTAGCGATATCAAGCGCTTTTTGAGGTATCATTGATAGCCTCCTTTAATATCTCCAAAGCCACTAATCGATCGTCAAAGGGAATCGTCCTATCCGCAAATGTCTGCCCAGTTTCATGTCCCTTCCCGGCAATAAGCACCAAGTCGCCATTTCTAGCTTCCTTAATCGCAACTTTTATAGCCTGATGACGGTCGCTAATAACCTTAAGACCAGATCTTTCTTCTACTCCTTCTAAAATATCTTCTATGATCTTCTCCGGATCTTCATTCCTTGGGTTATCAGAAGTAACTATCGAAATATCACTTACCTTGGAGACTTCCTTTCCCATCAACGGGCGTTTATCCTTATCTCTATCTCCCCCGCAACCAAAAACCGTTATCAATCGCCCGTCTAAAGAATTTTTCGCGGCTTCCAATACCCTTTTTAATCCATCCGGTGTATGAGCATAGTCGACAACCACTTTAAAATCTTGTCCGGCCTCAATCTCCTCAAAGCGACCGGGTACATTACGGGCTACAGACATAGCAGTTTTGATCACATCGATATCAACACTAAAAGCATATGCTGTCGCGATTGCCGCTAAAACATTCTCACTGTTTAAAGTCCCTTTCAATCCGGTAAATATATCTAACTCTCCGTAAGGCCTATCCATGCTTATTTTAATGCCGTCTTGAAGTGAGAGGACATTTGTACACCTTACGTCCGCGTCCTTTGAAAAACCAAATGCAATACAATTCTTTGAGGCATCGCATAATCTTTTTCCGAAAACGTCATCGATATTGACTATATGCTTTGCCCCTTGAAAAATACTTTCGTTAAAAAGTCTCGCCTTTGCCTGAAAATAATCGTCCATGTCTGTGTGAAAATCGAGATGGTCTTGGGACAAATTGGTAAATATAAAGGCATCAAATTTGCACCCATCTATTCTGCCCATTATTGAAGCATGAGAGGACACTTCCATCACGACCACTTCGATTCCCTCCCCGACCATGGAATGCAGAATGCGCTGAAGATCGTAAGACTCGGGGGTAGTACGCATAGATAAAAAGCTCTTTCCATTTATTAGATACTCCAAGGTCCCGATAAGGCCAGTCTTTTGGCCTAGGTCTCGAAAAATCCCTTCTATCAGATAACTGGTAGTCGTCTTTCCATTTGTACCGGTTACGCCGATAAGAGAAAGCTTAGAGCTCGGATCTTCAAAAAAAACCACGGACGCCGCTGAAAGCGCCACCCTGGTATGGTCTACCTGAATCTGAGCGATACTTTCGGGCAAACCCTCCTGCCAACGTTCTACCACGATGGCTATGGCGCCACTATCTATAGCACTATGAATATAATCGTGTCCATCCTCCTTCTCCCCGACTATGGCGAAGAAAAGCATGCCACTCTTTACTTGCCTAGAATCATAGGCAAGGTCCGTTATATCTACCGAGCCCTCGATCCAAGAACGAGTAACGCTCAATCCCTTTGTTATGGAAGCAAGTTTCATCCTATCTTCCACACCCTATTTTATTTATTGTGTACACCATCAGTAAGCTAAAATATTCCCAATTATAATATCACATCACTGCTGTTTATCGCCTTTATCAACTTGATCCGGAGTCACTTTTAATCTCTGAAGAGCAAATTCCCCGACACTGGAAAAAACGGGTGCCGCGACAACGCCTCCATAAATAGCTCCTTTGGGCTCATCTATTGTTACCAGAATGGCTATAGCCGGATCTTTTGCCGGTGCATACCCGATAAAGGAGCCGATATATCCGGAATATCCCGGTTTATCGGTATTAGGCTTTTGAGCCGTTCCCGTCTTTCCGGCTACCGAATACCCTTCGATCTGAGCATTTTTTCCAGTACCGGTGCCAACTGCATCTTCCATTATCTCAGTCATAAGAGAAGCTGTCCTAGGTGAGACAACTTGAACATTGCTATCTTCGCTTGCCAGACTAGTCCTCTTTCCCCTTGTCGATACTATCTGATCTACAAGATGGGGCCTTACCGCTACGCCGTGATTTGCAATAACTGAGAAGGCGCGGATCATCTCAATAGATGTAACGGATGTACCTTGACCGAAAGAGACGGTGGCTATAGTACTTTTCGACCAGAGATCAGCCGAGAGTAGACTCCCTATCGATTCTCCTGGAAGATCGATATTTGTTGGTGAGTTTAAGCCGAATCGTTTTATATACTTTATCATCCTCTCCTTGCCAAGAACCTTACCGATATGGGTGGCGCCGACATTACTCGAGCGAGTCACGATCGACGAAAGAGTGAACTCCTCCGTCCCTCTACCGTGCGCTTCCTTTATCAGCCAGCCGCCGATCTTTATTGAACCGGGCAGCATGAATTTAGAATCGGGAGAAAAAAGCTTCTCTTCAAGAATCGCTGTGGCCGTTATTATCTTCATCGTCGATCCCGGTTCATATACGTCAGTCACTGCCGTATTTCTAAAATTTTCTGATTCGCTATTTGAGAAATCATTAAGATCAAAGTCGGGTAGGCTCGCCATAGCGTATATCTCGCCGCTTTTTGGATCCATAACAATGATATTTCCACCTTTTGCCTCATATTTTTCGATTGCCGCACTCAACTCTAGCTCCGCTTTGTACTGAATTTCTTTGTCTATTGTAAGTATTAGTTGGCTGCCATTCGTCGATGGAATAAAAGTGTTTTTCCCTCCAGGGATCGGATAGCCGTTTATATCCTGCTCAGTGATGACTTTTCCCGGTTTTCCTTTCAGTTTATTATCATATTGAATCTCTAGTCCGGAAAGGCCGATATTATCTAGACCGACAAAACCGATAATGTGCGAAGCAAGCCTCCCAAGCGGATACTGCCGTTTACTTTCCTTAACAAAACCCAATCCCTCTATATTTAGCTCTTTTAACTTGTCAGCTTTTTCCTTATCGATCTTTCTGGCCAGATAGGCAAAACCATTATCCGAATCCAGCTTTTCGAAGATTGTGTCGGTGCTCTCACCAAGGATCGCGGCGATCTTTTTCGCGCTTTTCCACTTTTTTTTAATCTGATACGGAGTGACAAATACTGTATCCATATCAGTTGAAAGAGCCAGTATCTCTCCGTTTCGATCGTAGATTGACCCTCTATCGGGCGTCAATTCATGATCGGTGATCCGTTGGCCGACCGCCATCTCTTCGTACTTTTTAGCATCCATCGCCTGGACTTTTACAAGTTTTGAAAATACCGCGACCAAACATATCAATAGGAAATAAAAAAGAAGAGATAGCCGCATTTTGGTCTGTCTCTTCTTAGCATTCATCTTTTACAATAACCTCTCTTAATTACTCACTTAAACATTACCGTTGCCATATTGAATACATACTCGCTATCAACCCTTTTTTTTCATCCGGTTCATCAATTCTCTTAACTTTTTCGCTCTCTAAAAGGATGTACTCAACGGCTTCCGGCTTTATCATGCCCAGTTCCATTGCTAATTGCTCGATCCGACCGGGCGATCTTAAAACCTCGTTTTCTATCTTCATCTTTTCATTAGCATTCCTCTGCGATCTAAGAGAGGATTTAAGATTGGATATCGCGACAGCCTCCTCTGCTACAAGAGCTTGCTGGTAGACTTGAAAAAAGGCAACATCGAAGAAGAGCACTAGTATCGCCATATAGTTCGTAAAATTAAATGATCTAGTTCTTTTTTTATTGGTAGAAAAGATCTTTCTAACATCAATGTTTTCATATATCTTTATTTCTCTAGCTGTTTCCATCCACTATACCCTCTCGGCAACCCTTAACTTCGCACTTCTCGATCTCGGATTTCTATTTAGTTCTTCTTCTTTTGGTCGGATCGGCTTTCTTGTCACTCTGGATAATCTTGCTCTCTTATCACATGCGCACACCGGAATATCCGGGGGACAGACGCAATCTAATTCCTCTTCTTTCATCCAGTCTTTTACTATTTTGTCCTCAAGCGAGTGATATGAGATTATAGCCACTCTACCGCCGATCTCCAGGCGATCGATTACCTTTTCAAGAGCGATCTTCAGGTTTGAAAGCTCTTGATTGACTTCCATCCTTATAGCTTGAAAAGTCCTCTTTCCGCTATGCCCGCCCCGTTGACGAGCCGAGTTTGGAATTGCTTTATCGATGATCTCCACAAGTTTGCCGCTTGTCCTAATCGGTTCCTCTTCACGGCTCTTTACGATATTTTCCGCAACCCGGCTCGCCCACTTTT
>JAUVQW010000112.1 GCA_030597945.1 Actinomycetes bacterium | reverse complement strand
TTGCCGTTGGCATCTTGTTGACGTTGGCACTTTGGCGCTCGATTTTAGTTAAAAAAGGTCGGACGCGTCAGAAGGAGTAAGAGATCTTTAAATAACTTTATGAAATGATCAACTCTTTTTTCTCATTCTTCCTCAACGCTTTTGAAAGTTCTTGACTGTAGAATGAAAACGCCATTCCGATCCCGATGAACGTAGTGGCGATCCAAAAAAACAAGAGATGATCGGGATGGTCGCCAAGGGCCATAAAATCGAATAGAAAAACAATAAGACCCAGATGAAGAAGGGCAGATCCGATCTGCAGAAAAAAGCCGGGGCGTTCAAACTTTAATCGTTTGCTTCCCACGATTGTAAGAACTATAACGATCAGCTGAAGGATCGAAGCAATAAATAAAAGAAAGATAAGCCCTGTCTTGGCTGTAGTAAAAATCGATACTATCAAGGCAGCTCCAAGAAGAGCTCCGTTTATCTTTAAAAGGGCGAATCCAGTAAATAATCTTTTAGGTATGCATATGCCCAAGACAACAAGGAGAGAGACGACAAAGGGCATTACCGCTACGTTCATCCGATCTAGATAGACCTCGTAGATGGCTGAATTCTCCCAACTAGGAGTCTGAAGCGATCCATAAATAGTACCGATGATGAAAATTATTCCGATTATCGATAATATTATTACGGTTAAAAGTATCAGGATAAAATTTAGGTGTTTCATCATCCACCCACCGAGTGAATTCCGGGAAGGACATAAGTGCTTAAATAGGTCGCAACAACACCGACAAAGCCAAGTATTCCAATTATACCCGTTGTGACCCACATGCCTTTTTTATGGATGTAGATACGCGAGTGGAGATATGCAGTATAAAGGACCCACATCATCAGGGTAACGTTTATTTTAGGAGAGAACCACCAAGGCTGGCCTTTCCAGGCATCGAAAGCCCAAGGATATCCGAGAAGAAGCCCGAGCGTTAGTGCTATATATCCGGGCTTGGCCCAATTGTAAGCAGCTTTTTCGTGAGACGCACTTTTCTTAACTAGCATGAATATCACATTTACAAATGATATGACAAATGTCGAATAGGCGATAAACAAAAGGGGTGGGTGGATCCACATATATGTAGAGTTATAGAATCCTTGTAACCGACCTATTGCCGGGCCAAATATCTGCATCTGGACGCTTACATTGCTTAAGCTCAAAGCTTGGTATATACTGCCGATCTCTCGATGAAAGTCTTTTAACGGCGAAAAGAAGGGATTAGATGTTGTTGCCGTCAAGAAGATAAAAATGACGATGACAACATTTAGAGTTATCTGATAAGAAGCCTTTTTAGTCTTTATAAAGAGGAGCCAGATAGAGGTAAGGAAGGTCCAAAAGAAGAGTTTTTCATCTTCTATCCAGACCGGGATAGCATATCTTCCCGCCAAAGAACCATCCTGCGGGTATATTAGCGGTAAGAATTTATATATTTGGTAATGAAACCAAATAAGCAGTGCATATCCAGATCCTAGAAAAAGAGAAATCCCAAGTATTATGTGTCTGGAGTAGCTTCTTAAATTTTTTTGAAATGAAACGATCAAGAGTAGAGCGGACAAGATGACGACCAAGAGCATGATAGGTTGACCGATGTTAGTGACGAGATCTCTGGCAGTTAGATATTTATTTAGATCCAAATCAAAAACCTTAAAGTTTAACCGATGCCATTATATCTTATGGATTAAGGCTTTTGAATAATAAAACAGCATTACGGATAGAGGGCGAAAACAAACCTTCTATCCGATTCTTTATTAATAAAAGACTTTGGAAAGTTCCAAAAGGTCCAAATCTACAGGTTTGGTCTTAAGTGCGTCTTCTAGAGGGATTTCTGTGACTTTGCCACCCTTTAGACAGACCATATAATCCCATTTTCCCTCGTTAATCATCTCTACGATCCTAAGGCCAAAGCGGGTAGCTACAAGGCGGTCAAATGGGGTTGGAGCCCCTCCTCGCTGCAGATGGCCCAAGTTGGTTACCCTGGTCTCGAGATGTGTAAGATCGGCCAGTTCTTTATTAAGATATTCGCCGATACCTCCCAGCATGACGTGGCCAAACATATCTTTTTTCCCTGATTTTACTACTTGGTCTTCTACGCCAATGGGCTTCGCGCCCTCAGCTACGACGACGATAGAAAAAGTCTTTCCCCTGTCGGTCCGTTTCTTTATCCGCTCGCCGACTTCTTTTACATCGAAGTCCTCATCCGGGACTAAGATTACATCGGCACCTCCTGCCAAGCCGGCTTCCAAAGCGATATGGCCGGCATCTCTTCCCATAACTTCTACGATCATCACTCTTCTGTGAGATTCAGCAGTGGTGTGTAGCTTATCGATGGCATCGGTAGCGATAGCCAAGGCCGAGTCGAAACCGATAGCATAATCGGTTCCGGCGATATCATTGTCAATAGTTTGCGGGATTCCGACCGCATGAATAGGATTTTCGAGATTATTTAATTTGTGGGCGACTCCCAGAGTGTCGTCTCCGCCGATAGCGCAGATCGCATCTATTCCCAGTGACTTTACTCCATCTATTGCCAACTCGATTCCGTTGTCCATCTTAAAGGGATTGGTCCGGGATGTACCCAGAATCGTCCCACCTTTGTTTATTATTCCCGATACGTTATCTCTGGTGAGTTTTTCAGCTTCTTTGTTGATGACACCAGCCCATCCTTTTTTTATGCCAATAATTTCATGCCCATCTCTTTCAGCACGTTTGACCACAGCTCTGATCGCGGCGTTAGTTGCTGGAGAGTCTCCCCCGCCTGTCAATAGTCCGATCTTCATCTATCACCTTTCTATGTTCGATTGCCATTAGGATTACATATTTTGATACTAAAATCGATATATTTTTACCCATTATTAGAGATTCTTTTCTTAATTGCTTGAACTGTTATAACTAGATCTATCGTGTTAACATCTGATTGATGAAAACTTCCTCAGATTTGAGTGTTATAAAAACGATATTCTTCGATGTCGGCAATACCCTCCTTCTCCCTAATCCATCTGTTGAAGATGTGTGTATTGAGATATTGGAAGAGCATGGTAAATCGGTAAGCAAGGAAGAACTTTTATTCGCTCTGGAAAAAGCCGATCGATACTATGAGGATCAGTATTGGAAGGATGATCGGTTCTGGTTAAAAGAAGTGGATACCGCCAAGTTCTGGGCCGGTCTTTATGAACTCATGTTAAATGAGGTAGGCATCAAGGACGGCGCCTCTGAGATATCTATTGAGATCTACAATGCTTTTGGTAAAGGCAATAGATGGCAACCATTTCCAGATGTTGTTCCCGTATTCAAAAAACTCGTTGATAGCGGCTATAGCTTGGGTCTGATTTCTAATTGGGATTCTCGTCTTGCCACTCTTATAGCGGAAATCGGGCTCTCCAAATACCTGGATTTTGTTGTTTCGTCAGCCAATGTCGGTTTTTTAAAACCTCAGCCTCAAATATTTGAGATCGCTCTAAAAAGGGCTGATGCATTAGCGACAGAATCTATTCACATTGGTGACCATTACTACGCTGATGTAATGGGTGCAAGAAGTGTAGGTATAACCCCGATTTTGTTAGATAGAAACTCCAAAGTGAATTCTAGCGATTGTCTTCTGATAAGAGATTTGCATGAACTTTTGGATCACTTACAATTAAATATCTGATTATATTTCCGTTATTTCGCTCTGCTGCATTTGGCGTTGTCTTAAAACTTCGACCAAGGTCTTTCTAAGGCCCTCATTTATCTTTTCTACGGTAGTAAATTTAAGAAGCTCTTCGATCGGATAAGGGTCGGCGACATTCATATGATGGCGATAGATCTCGCCCTCCTCCGTAAGGTAGAAGTCTTCAACGGAGCGGCTAAAAAATATCTGAAAGTGATACCCAGGGGTAAGACGAAAATTTTTAACCGGCATGTTTTGTTTTTGTTTAGCTTTATTTTGTTCTTTAGAACGTTCTTTTCTAAGTTTGCCGATATCGATATTTGGATGAAGATCTTCTTTGGAGCAGCTACTCACGAATTCTTGTAGTAGTCGTTTAACCTGGGCGATATCGTATGCTTTTTGACTTTCATCGTCTATCGCTTTTTCTTGGTCTTTTATTAACGCCGCCCTGGCTTGTTCAAGGAGATCTCCGTCGATCTTCTCCGTTTCCAAAGTCGCCGGCGCATGTTTTTTTAACCATTCTTTTAGATGAGTTTCGTCGTCAGGCAGATTGGGATAACTGGACAAGTTTGTTCCGCAACTACACCATACGGTAAAAGCACTAGTCACTGATTTATGGCAGAAGGGGCATATAGGCATATATCCTCCAGAAT
>JAUVQW010000050.1 GCA_030597945.1 Actinomycetes bacterium | reverse complement strand
GTAGGAAAGGGAAGCAAAGTCTATGGGATAGATGTATCCGATGGGATGATGAGACTGGCAAAAAAGTTATTGAAAAGAGAAGGCTTGGGTGACAGGGTCGAACTCTCGATCGGCGACGCTACGACTCTTCCATATGAAAATGATTTTTTTGACGCTATATTTACGAGCTTTACTCTTGAGCTCTTCGATACACCGGACATACCGGTTGTCTCAAACGAATGCAGAAGAGTTCTAAAAGAAGGTGGCCGTTTAGGGGTTGTCGCTCTTTCCAAAGAAGGAAAGAACGAGACAGCGATAAGGATCTATGAATGGTTTCATAAGAAGCTTCCGCATCTCGTAGATTGTCGGCCCATCTATGGTATGCGGTATTTAGAGAAGGCGGGTTACAAAGAATAGACGTATCGCTGATGACTATGTGGGAGTTGCCTGTAGAGATAGATGTAGCTATAAAATAAAAGATCAAATATCTTCGGAGCGGCTCTCTGTGAACATCTCATATAAACTTAAGACGATAGCCCCAAGTCCAAAAATCACGACAACTACGCGCACAATCGGTCCGAGTATCGGGATCTTTGCAAGGACGAGGATTATCACTATTCCAAGAAGTAGGCTCCAGAACCAGTGAGATCCCGTCGCTCTTAGCCGGACGAGGATACGCTTGCCCAGATAATGCCCGAAATAGATCTTTGTTACATAAATCCCAAAAAGATATATAAAGAAAATGATAAGGGCAATGGGAAAACCGATGATAGTTATGATAAGCAGACCGGCTATGATCGGCGTCAATATAAGCGAAAGTATGCCCCAGATAAAGCTTTTCCAAGGCGAGTCGTCCAGGTTCTCGTTCACCCGATAAGCATAGCCCGGAAAAAGCGCTAGAAGTACGGTGCCTAACACCATCAGCCAGATGATTGATACGGCAAAGTTTAGCGCTGACGCGATCTGGCGACTCACCGTTCTTCTTCCTACAGGAGGCCGCCGGCTGTGGATCTTTCCTTGTATGTCGGCAGATGATGAGATATCCGCTTTGTTCTCACTTGTATACTTGACGTCGCCCGTGATGACCGCGTTATCACCGATCTCCAGTTCGTTGGCGGTCACGACAACATCTCCATCGACTGTCCCGTCGATTACCATACTGCTCGATCCGCCAATTATCCTTCTGCCGACCTTTGAACTTATCTTGCTTCGAGCACTGCCGAGGACTAGGTCTCTTCCTATCTTACTTTTTTCGGTCAACGTCAGGTTGCCTGAGGCGATCACCAGGTCTTTCTTAATATCCCCCTTAACTAGGATGTCGCCGCCGGCGATTCTGACTGTTCCAGCTACACGGCTGTTAATATCGATCTGCCCCCCAACTATTATGACATCTCCATCGACATCTCCATTTACTATTATGGATCCGCCAAATGCGACAATATCACCATCGATAGGATCGTTTACCTCGATACTTCCGCCAGAGATGTATAAGTCGTCTTTAAGAGGTTTGTCGTTATCGACTTTAACATTGTTACCTGTTATAAATCGTGCCGCCTCGGCTTTTTTTGGGATTTGTAAAAAAATGAACGATATTAAAAAAATTGCTAAAAGAAGCCATGATATTGGCCTTAAATTTACAACAGAAGACAAACGATCTCCTTTTATCGTCTCTTACTTGTACCCGAAATTTAATTAGGATAACGGGAATGAACTTTACTCATTTATTGTTAAAAAAATAAATATCGGGTATATGATTTAATAAATCGATTGCTTGTTTTGCTGATCGTCATAAAAGAAAGGATCTGATGGTTTATAAAAAAATAGAGGACTACGGCATTATTGGTAATCTTGATACGTGCGCCTTAACGGGGGTAGACGGATCGATTGATTGGTGTTGCTTTCCCCATATCGAGTCAAAAAGCGTGTTTGCAGCCATCCTTGACGATGATAAGGGTGGCCGGTTTAGGATATCGCCTCTAGACGATTATCAATCCAGGCAGAATTATATTGAAAATACTAATGTTCTTGTCACCGAATTTACTACCGCTTCGGATTCGGTAGGGACTATAACCGATTTTATGCCTTTAAAGGGATGGGACAGCGACGATGAAATCTCTCATCAGGCAATATACAGAAAAGTAAGCGCAACTAGAGGCTCGGTAGAATTTCGTTTGGAGTTTAGCCCCAGATTCGATTACGCCAGAGCAGAGACGACCCTTACTCTAGGCCCTCAAGGAGTCATTGCCACTGGAGGCGGAGAAGAGCTGTTCTTAAACGCTAAAATACCTCTAGAAGTTGAGGGAGGCAAGGCTACCGCAAGATTTAAGGTCGATGAAGGTGATGAAGTATGGATAGTCCTGCTATACGGCCACAAAGAGCCCTTAGATAGAAAAGTATGTGAGGATCTGTTAGAAAGTACAAAGAAATTTTGGCAAGATTGGAGCCATAATTGTGAGAGAAAAGTATGCGTCTTTGATGGCCCCTGGCACGATCAGATAACAAGGAGTGGTCTAATATTAAAATTACTCACTCATCAACAAGCGGGATCGATATCCGCGGCACCTACAACTTCCTTGCCAGAGGTGATAGGCGGCGATCGTAATTGGGATTACAGGTTCAATTGGATAAGGGACGCATCGTTTAGTGTTCAAGCACTTTTTAACCTCGGCCATATTTCAGAAGCAAAGAGTCATTTAAACTGGTTTATGAGTATATGTACTGGCACAAAGGACCCAGCTGACATCAATATTCTTTACAGTTTACATGGAGAAAAGGAACAGACCGAAGAAATATTGGGGCACTTAAGCGGCTATCTTGATTCCAGGCCGGTTAGGATAGGAAATGGAGCGGCAGGCCAAAAGCAACATGACGTTTTTGGAGAGCTGATAAGCGCCATCTATGATGTGGGCAGGTATGAAAACGGATTGTCAGAGGATATCTGGATATTCTTAAAGAGAATCGTCGATCACTGCGTCGACGTCTGGGTGACGAAGGATGCGGGAATATGGGAAGTAAGAGGTGATGAGAAGCACTTTGTCTATTCTAAGTTGATGTGCTGGGTCGCGATCGATAGGGGAATCAAGGTGGCCGAGATGATAGGTGTTAGTGACGATACAAGTAAGTGGCATAGAGAAAGAGAAAGAATAAGAGAGACCATCATCGAGAGGGGATTTAATGCCGAACTCAACTCCTTTGTGCAATCGTATGATAGCGACGTATTGGACGCCACCAACCTGCTGATGCCAATAATGGAATTCTTGCCTATTGATGACCCTATGGTCCAGGGAACGATAGAAAAGACATTAAGCGATCTGATGACAGAAGATGGTCTTGTCTACAGATATAACGGAGAGGACGGCTTGAGCGGCAAGGAAGGCGCTTTTATCCTTTGTTCGTTTTGGCTTGTAGATGTATTAGCAATGTCCGATAGGGTAGAAGAGGCTGAGAAGGTCTTTCTAAATGTCTTAAAACACATAAGCCCCCTCGGCCTTTTCTCTGAAGAGATTGATCCTGTCACCAAGAACCTTCTTGGAAACTACCCCCAAGCTTTCAGCCACATCGGCCTTATAAATAGTGCTCTTTATTTGGGGCGGGCAAAGGGCAAGAAGCAGATGGGACCCCAACCAGTAGGAGATACTGATAGATGAATAGATTAGCTGGAAGAAATGTCCTTGTTACCGGCGGATCTTCCGGTATCGGACAGGCAATCGCTGTTCGATTCGCTGATGAAGGCGCTAATATCGCTATCAATTACCGAAAGACTCCCAACGAAGCTGAGGAAACGGAAGCTCTCGTAAAGCGCGCTTGCGATGCGGTAAAAGAGTCTGGTTGCAAGAATATTGTAGTCGGCGCCGATGTTTCCGACGAAGAACAAGTAAAAGAGATGTTTAATCAGGTGATCAATGAATGGGGAAGGCTTGATGTTCTCATTAATAATGCCGGCATACAGAAGGCAGCCCCTAGTGCCCAGATGACCATAGAAGATTTTGATCAAGTATTAAGCGTCAATCTAAGAGGGGCGTTTCTCTGCGCCAGGGAAGCTCTTGATCATTTTATAAAAAGAAGAGACGGGGGAGTCATAATCAATAATTCCAGTGTACATGAGATGATTCCAAAACCCGACTTTATCGGCTACTCGGTAAGCAAAGGGGGAATGGGAAACATGACAAAAACGCTCGCTCTTGAATACGCCGGAGATGGAATTAGGGTAAACGCTATCGGACCCGGGGCGATAGTTACACCTATAAATAAATCATGGATCGACGATCCTTCCAAAAAAGAGAGCGTGGAAAGCCATATACCGATGGGAAGGGCGGGGACATCTGAAGAAATCGCGGCAGTGGCGGCCTTCTTAGCCTCTGATGACGCCTCTTATATTACCGGACAGACAATTTACGCCTGCGGCGGCCTTACACTCTACCCCGATTTTAGGACTGCCTGGTCATCAGAGTAGATAGTTACTACTTTGACCCTGGAGGGTAGGAGTGGGAAAAAAGGAGGTTTATCAATATGGTAAAAGAAAGAACGCTTGGAATAATAGGACTAGGAAAAATGGGAGGCAATCTGGCCCTTCAGGCAAATGAAAAGGGTATTAAAGTAATCGGGAAAGAAATGAAGAAAAACCCAAGGCTATCCAGGCAAGGCATAAAAATAGAGACCGATTACGAAAAGTTTTTTAAAAATCTTGATCGCCCCCGCATCATCTACCTCTCGCTTCCGGCTGGCAAAGTTATCGATAAGGTGATAGGCGAGTTGTTGCCATTTCTCGACAAGGGCGATGTTCTTATGGATGGCGGAAATTCCTTCTATTTAGACTCCATCAGGCGCGAGAAAGAGCTTCGTAAAAATGGTATCTATTTTCTTGATTGTGGAACGAGTGGCGGCATCGAGGGCGCGCGTAATGGTGCTTGCTTTATGGTCGGAGGCCAAGACGATGGGATAAAGAAAGCGGCACCCTATCTTAAAAAGTTGGCTGTAAAAGATGGATATGTACATACAGGTAGACCGGGAAGCGGCCATTTTTCAAAACTGGTGCATAATGGAATTGAATTTGGAATGCTTGAAGCTATAGGCGAGGGTGTCGAGCTTCTTAAAAGAAGTGAATTCGATTATGATATGGCAGCACTCTTCAAGAACTGGTCGAACGGGTCAGTAATAAGAAGCTGGTTGATCGAGCTTATGGAAAAGGGTCTAAGAGAACAAGATTTTAGTAAAGTAAATACACACATAGAAGATACAGGTGAGGTAAACTGGCTGGCCCAGTATGCTATCAACAAGGAGATCCCAATACCGGTCATCACTCAGTCGATAATGGAACTATTTAAGTCCAGATCAAAACCTAGTGACGATTACCGGGCGATAGCGTTAATGAGAAATGGTTTTGGAGGACACCCGATTGGAAGAGATAGTTATATCGCAAAAGAGAGAAAGATATCGAGGATCGAAAAAATGTAGATCTCTAAAAAAAGACAATAAAAAAAGCGCCCCTAAATAGGGCGCTTTTTTAAAAGAGGTCGGCTCTTAAGCCGCCTCTGAACTATCATGACAGGTCTCGCTTGCTTCGAGGAGCCTTGTTAATTCACTTCTCAGTGCTTCTTTTTCCATAAACCCGACAGTTTCTCCTACTTCTCGACCATTACAAAAGACTTTGATAGTCGGTGTGCTCATAATGCCGTGCTCTTGAGCAAGCTTTAAATTCTCCGCCGTCCCTCTTATGTTTAGTTTTGCGAATTCCGCGTCTTCAAATTCATTTGATAATTCTTCATAAACAGGTGCCAGCCTAGTGCACCAGACACATTGGTCATGCCAGTAATCAACAAACACCGGTTTTTCAGAATTAGTGACAACATCTTCCCACTCGTTTGCGCTTACATCTCGTGCCATATTTTTCACCCCGTTTACTTGTTATTGCCTACTAAAATATATAACCCTTACTTGCTTTTTTTACACTTTAAATCCCAATGAATGCAACATCTTAAAGATTTCCAATAATTTATGGGATTAACATATTGATCGAAATTTTAGGTGTCAAAAAGATTCCATATCAATGTAGAGGAAAGAACCTCTTTTTTACTGAAAATCTTTGTAAGTCGTTGGAGAATATTGCCTAAAGAAGAACGACTGTTTCGGGTCATCTTAAGGGAGGCACTGATGAAAACAGCATAAACATCACTCTCCTCTTTTATAGACGTCATGCTTGCAATTTGCTCGTGACAGAGACCTCACCACATAAATTGCGTTTACAAGCAATGCATAAAGGAAAATAAGATTAAAAGATATTATCTAAATGGAATGGAGGTTAGTGATGGAGATGAAGAGTTCGTTAGCTGAATTTGCTCCTGATCCAAAGAGAGCACTGATGATGGGTGGGGTAGGAAGATTTTTTATGATAATCGGTATCATTCTTATAGGAGTGTTCTTTGTTGCGAGTATTGTCCTATCTGCTTGGAGTGCTGATTATTGGTCGTTCGATAAGCAGACGAGAGATGAAGCCAAGGTAAATGAGAGCGTAAGCAATAGTCTTGCCGATGATGTAGAGCCTGTAAATCTATGGAGAAGCATTGAAATACTTAGGGCTTGGTCTGGTGGAACACAGTTTTTAGGTATGGGTCTATTGCTTTTTGGAATAGGATTGCAGTTGGCATCCATCTTGGGCATACTTGCCGGTCAGGCAAAATATATGTCGGAAGAACTGGGGCCTGAGCTAAAGGGTCAGAGGAAATCCGCTTAAACTATATCCTATGAGCACTTAAGCGAGATAATCCAAAATGCGAGGTTTACTATTCCTTAAATAACGAAATATCTTAATGAAGTATAAAAAAAAGAGGAGGTGGCACGTATGTCTAAGTGTCCTATGTGTGGAATGGAAGTCGATGACCTAGAAGAGCATAAGAAAGATTCACATCCTGATGCCTAGGTATCGGAGATGAACAGCGACTCTAACTATGATTTGCTAGTAATAGGCGGCGGTTCGGCTGGCACGACAGCGGCTATGGCCGCCGCAAATCTTGGTAAAAAAGTAATTATTATCGAGAAGGGCAAGCTCGGCGGTACCTGTACAAATGTAGGATGTGTTCCCACCAAAGTATTGTTACACGGCGCTAACCTCATAAGAGCTGCCGAAGATGCCGAGGAATTCGGTGTCGAATCAAAGCGAAAAAACGGCTTTAATCTAATTAAAGAACACCAGAACTATATGACACGAAGGATGAGGGATTCTGGTAAGTCTGCACTAGAAAGAGCTGGTATCGAAATATTAAGCGCCACGGCCACCTTTAAGGGCGAGCGGGTCGTGTTAGCGGACGATCGAATGATCGAGCCAGAAAACGTCTTGATAGCTGCGGGAGCGGCCCCTCTCTTTCCACCCATAGACGGCTTAGATTCAGTAAATTTTCTTACAAGCACAACTGCGTTAGAGCTTGAGGTTCTGCCAAAATCCATTGTGATCATCGGCGGTGCCTATATCAGTCTTGAGTTTGCGACAATCTTCAATACGATGGGGGTAGAGACAACTGTTATCGAAGCCTTCGATAGATTAGCCCC
>JAUVQW010000008.1 GCA_030597945.1 Actinomycetes bacterium | reverse complement strand
TCCCGGAACGTAATCATTGCTCCCGGCAGGCATGGATCAGACTGGTTAAGCAAAGAGGCGAAGCGGATCGGACTCTCCCAACTATACAACTCAGTTGATATCGGAGTAAGGGTAGAAGTGCCAAAGGAAGTGATGAGACCCCTGACCGATGCTTTATATGAGTTCAAACTTATCTATTATTCAAAGTCTTTTCAGGATGAGGTAAGGACATTCTGCATGAATCCCGGCGGCTTTGTGGCACCGGAGACTTACGGTGATGTAGTGTTAGTCAACGGGCACAGTTTTTCTCACGATAAGAGTGAAAATACTAATTTTGCTTTACTTGTCAGTACGAACTTCACCGAACCGTTCAAAGAACCTACCGCATACGGAAAATATATCGCCAGGCTGGCAAATCTTCTTGGAAATGGTATCATCATACAGTCGCTCGGTGATCTCTATCTCGGTAGGAGATCTACGGCAGATCGGATCGAACGCTCGACAGTTAAGCCTACCTATGGGGCTGCGAATCCGGGGGACCTAAGCTTTGTGCTTCCTTATAGATACATAAAGGGAGTCATAGAGATGTTGGAAGCGCTTGATAAATTAGCACCTGGAGTTAATAGCAGAAATACACTATTATACGGTGTCGAAGCTAAATTTTACTCATCCAGGATGAAGTTGACTGGTGACTTTGAGACAGAGGTGAGGAATCTGTATGCCATCGGAGATGGTGCCGGTATAACTAGAGGCTTAGTGCAGTCTTCTTGCTCCGGAGTAGTGGCTGCAAGGTCGATACTTGCAAAGTCAAATGGGCTCGAGAAAAAAAGAGCAAGCTAGGACTTCATAACAACCTCAAAAGACATTTGGCATTCGAAAGAAATTATTCATTCAAAGAGGAGGACGCGTGCCAGGAATAATTCTAATCGGCACCCAATGGGGTGACGAGGGAAAAGGCAAGATAACTGATATATTGGCGGACGATATGGACGTGGTCGTTAGGTATCAGGGAGGAAACAACGCCGGCCATACGATTGTAAATAGTGATCATGAACTAAAACTGCATCTTATTCCATCAGGAATATTAAATGAACATGTTATTCCAGTAATCGCCTCCGGTGTCGTTATCGATCCGAAAACGCTTTTAGAAGAGATCGATGGACTTGAAGCCAGGGGGATCCCAACTGATAAGCTTAAGGTCAGTAGCAATGCTCATCTTATTATGCCTTACCATCGCTTGCTTGATGCCGCTACCGAACTAAGACTGGGAAAGACAAAGATCGGAACTACGAAAAAAGGAGTTGGGCCTGCTTATACCGATAAGTCGGCCAGGCTGGGTATTCGGGTGCAAGACATGTTGGACCCCAGTATTTTAAAGAAAAAACTTGATCAGGTAACTGCTATTAAGAATGAAATTTTGACTAAAGTCTACGGCCTCGAAGAGGTAAGCAGTGAAGAGATCTTTAAGGAATATTCCACGTATGCTGACCGATTGAGACCGTTTATAACCGAAACTTCACTCTTGATCAACGAAGCGCTCGATGAAGGAAAAAAAGTTTTGTTCGAGGGAGCGCAGGGAACTCTTTTAGATCTAGACCATGGTACATATCCTTTCGTCACTTCATCATCGCCTATAGCCGGTGGCGCCTGCGTGGGAGTCGGTGTCGGTCCTCTAAGGATCGATAAGGTAATTGGAATAGTCAAGGCGTATACGACCAGGGTGGGTGAGGGCCCGTTTCCTACAGAACAGATAAATGAGACAGGCCAAATAATGAAGACTGAAGGGGCAGAAATTGGAACCACTACAGGTCGCGACAGACGGTGCGGCTGGCTTGATATACCGATTCTTAAATATTCGGTAAAGGTAAGCGGTATAAGTAGTTTAGTCATGACCAAGCTTGATGTATTATCGGCCTTCGATACGATCAAGCTTTGTGTAGGATATCTTTTTGAAGACAAAGAGTACGACTACTTTCCGCCTCACCAGACGATCTTTCATAAATGTGAACCGATCTATGAAGAAATGCCGGGGTGGAGGGAGGATATCAGGGGAGTCCGCGAATTAAGTAAATTGCCTCTTGCAGCTCAGAAATACATTAATAGGGTGATCGAACTTTCAGGAGTCCCGTTTGAAATTGTCTCAGTAGGGCCAAAAAGGAAAGAGACCATTAGCCTGGCACGTATTTAAGTTACTTAAGACTTTTCGACTCACGAAGAATTACTCTATAGTCTTGAGCTAGATTGACAAGTTCATCAAGGGCGTTTACTTCAGTAAAAAACATACGGTCCCCTCTTTAAATCCAAGCTAATTTTCCGTAACTTTTATTAGCAACTTTCAATACTCTCTTGAATAAAGCAGTACTTTTAATTTAAAATCAAACAAGAGTATTTTTACTGGTTTTCTTGTCATATTTTTCATTCGAAAAAAGGTTTTTAAATGTTAATGATCGGTTCAATATGCGCATTATGATCGTCGGCAGCGGCGGTAGAGAGCATGCTCTTGCTTGGAAAATAAGAGAAAGCAAAAAAGTCGATAAACTGTTTGCTATTCCGGGAAATGGTGGGATAAGCGAGATAGCGGAATGTTTGGATGCGGTCAATGACCCTGTCTCGATAGCTGATGTGGCCGTGTTGAATAAGATAGACTTTACCATCGTTGGTCCGGAGGCGCCGCTTGTAGCCGGGATAGCGGATACATTTCAGGATAGAGGCCTTCCCATATTTGGTCCCATAAGGTCGGGGGCCAGAATGGAGGGTAGTAAGTCGTTCGCAAAAAAGATGATGTTAAAAAACCATATACCGACAGGTTCCGCCAATCTTTTTTCTGACTATAAATCAGCAAGAGATTACATCGAATCTTCTACTTTTCCAATAGTCATAAAAGCTGATGGTCTTGCCAGCGGCAAGGGTGTAATTATCGCTTACAATCTGGATGAGGCGGTTAAAGCAATCTCGTCATGCCTTGTCGATCTTAAGTTTGAAGAGGCTGGGGCAACGGTTTTAATAGAAGAATTCTTAGTTGGTGAAGAGGTATCTCTACTGGCATTTTGTGATGGGGACAGGGCGCTACCTCTTGTGCCGGCTCAAGATTACAAAAGGATCTACGACGACGATCTGGGCCCCAACACCGGTGGAATGGGAAGCTATTCACCGATACCTTCTGTAACTAAAAATGTCTATGAAGAGATTGTAAGTACGGTCTTAACGCCGACTATGGAAGGGCTTAAAGGCGAGGGAATAGAGTATCGAGGTATGCTTTATGCCGGTGTCATCCTGACGGATAATGGTCCGAAGGTCCTTGAGTTTAACGCCAGAATTGGTGATCCTGAGACACAAGCGATTCTTCCTAGGTTGGAAAGCGACCTTTTAGAGATCATGATCGCTTCTAGCGAGGGCGATTTATCTAACTCGACTCTTAAGTGGAGCAACAAAAAATGTGTATCAGTCGTTCTCGCTTCAGAAGGATATCCGGAAAACCCGATAACAAAAAGGGAGATTTTTGGGATAAGCCAGGCCGCAAAGGTCGAAGGGGTTCAGATATTTCATGCTGGTACAAAGAAGATAGATGGAAAGACGATCACAACGGGCGGAAGAGTATTAAACGTAAGCGCCTTAGGTGACACCTACAAGCAAGCGAGAGAGAGGGCATACCAGGCTTGTGAACTTATTAAGTTTGAAGGTAAGCAACTTAGAGCGGATATAGCGAAAAGGGCCGAAGAGGTAATGGCCTAGAGGATGGAGGATTTATGTCACAACCACTTGTTGCGGTTCTAATGGGTAGTACGTCAGATGAAGAAATCATGGAAAAAGCCACCTCTACGTTAAAAGATTTTGATGTTGAGTACGAAAAAAAGATCATTTCGGCTCATAGAAATCCTAAGAAACTTAGTGCGTATGTAAATGAAGCAAAGGAAAGAGGCGTAAAAGTCTTCATTGCCGGGGCCGGAAAAGCTGCTCATCTGGGAGGGGCGATAGCTGCTCTGACCACACTCCCCGTCATTGCCGTACCGATCGCCGGAAATGATCTGGGCGGACTGGATGCTTTGTTGTCAATGGTACAGATGCCGTCCGGGGTACCGGTTGCAACGGTAGCCATCAATGGTTCTAAGAACGCGGCTATTCTTGCCACACAGATATTGGCTTTAGGTGATGATGCGATTGATAATAGGCTAGAAAAATTTAAAGCGGATTTAGGGAGATAGGTGCATATTCTTTGATACCACGATATACGAGACAGCGGATGGGCAAAATCTGGAGTGACGAGAATAAATACTCCACTTGGCTTGATGTCGAGATTGCTGCATGTGAAGCCCAAAACGAATTGGGTGTTACGCCTGACGACGCTTTAAAAATCATTAAAGAAAAAGCTGATTTCAATGTTGAGCGGATCGATAAGATTGAGGCAGAAGTCCATCACGATGTGATTGCATTTCTTACAAGTGTCTCCGAGTATGTTGGGCCATCATCCAAATACATCCACTTTGGCATGACATCATCCGATGTTGTTGATACGGCCCTTTCGCTTCAGATGAAGCAAGCAATAGAGATCGTTTTAGAAGAGGCAAGAAGATTAACTGACTTACTATTATCTAAAGCTAAAAAGTACCGGGATACTTTTATGGTCGGCAGGACTCACGGAATTCATGCCGAGCCGACTACGTTTGGACTTAAGATGTTGCTTTGGTATTTTGAGATGGAGAGAAATATTGAAAGATTGGAACGGGCTAAGGATGTTATTTCAGTCGGAAAGATATCTGGAGCTGTAGGCAATTACGCTAACGTGGACCCCTCAGTAGAAATAAAAGTATGTGAAAAAATAGGATTAAAACCGGCCGAAGTCTCTACCCAAGTCTTACAACGGGATCGGCACGCCGAGTATTTAAGTTCCATTGCAATCCTGGGCGCTTCTTTAGAGAAGTTCTCGGTCGAGATCAGGAGCCTTCAAAGGACAGACGTTATGGAAGCCAGGGAACCGTTTTCGGATAAACAAAAAGGATCTTCGGCGATGCCTCATAAGAGAAATCCTATAATAACGGAGCGCATAACCGGCCTGGCGAGGATTCTTAGGACGAACGCAATGGCTGCTATGGAGAACGTTGCCCTATGGCATGAAAGAGATATTTCTCATTCTTCTGTCGAGAGGGTGATCGTCCCGGATAGTACGATATTGATAGATTATATGCTCGCAAAATTCTATACAGTCTTAAAGGACTTAGTAGTATATCCGGAAAATATGTTGGAGAATCTGAACAAAAGCGGTGGCGTGGTCTTTTCACAACAGGTCTTACTGGCGTTAGTGCAGAAAGGTCTGACGAGAGAAGATGCCTATACTTTAGTACAGGATAATGCGATGCGTGCCTGGAACGAGAAAGGAGATTTTAAGAAGAATCTCCATGAAGATAAAGAAGTGGAAAAACATTTAAGCTCAAAAGATATTGATGCTTGCTTTGATTTAAAATATTATCTAAAGGGAATCGATGAGATATTTAAGAGGGCATGATTATGACTTATAAAGAATTCTATGGCTGCCATCTGCCGATAATAACACCGTTTAATGATGATTATTCGGTAGATTACGATGGCTTAAAAAGACTTGTAAATTACTATATAGATGAGATAGGCATTGATGGGATCGTGCCTTGTGGCACTACAGGAGAGTCTCCTACACTCTCTAATGAAGAGCATGATAAGGTCATTGAGACTGTCGTTGCGGAGACGGCTCAAAGAGTACCGGTGATGGCGGGGACAGGATCCAACGCCACCAAGGAAGCGATCGAGAGGACAAAACACGCGGAGGCAGTAGGAGTTGACGCTTCATTGCAAGTCGGTCCTTACTACAACAAACCGACGCAAGAAGGTTTTAAAGCCCATTTTGAAGCAATAGCAAAAGCTGTGGATATTCCCCTCTTTATCTATAATATACCGGGAAGAACCGGAAAAAACATCGAGCCGGACACTATAATCGAGCTGTCGAAGATAGAAAACGTTATCGGCCTAAAAGATGCTGCTGGAGATCTTGGGCAGACAATGGAGATACTTAACGCTAACCGCGGTAGAGCTGATAAGTTCTATCACCTAAGTGGAGAGGATCCGCTGACATATACGATGATGGCTCTTGGTGGGGACGGCGCTATCGCATCGGTATCACACATCATCGGTAGCGAGGTGGTTTCGATGTGTCGTCTAATCAGAGAAGGAGATCTGAGCGCGGCCAAAGATATCCACTACCAGACTCTCGAAATAATCAAGATCCTGTTTATCGAGTCGAATCCCGTTCCGGTAAAGGAAGCTCTTTCTATGATGGGATTGCCTGCAGGACCGCCTAGAATGCCTTTGGTCCCTATGCAAAAAAATAATCGAGAAAAGTTAAAAAATGCTCTGGAAGCATTGGGTAGGATATGATAGTTATCGATCGATCGATCGTTAGCTAGAAGGGTAAGGATATTAACACTGCTTCTAGTCAGGGCAAAGTAAGAGATATCTATGATCTGGGTGATAAGTTACTATTGGTCGCCTCCGATCGTATATCCGCATATGACCATGTCTTATCACAGCCGATCCCCTTTAAGGGCGAGATTTTAACAAGGCTCTCCCTTTATTGGTTCGATTTTCTAAAAGATACGGTTAAGACACATTTCTTGTCTGCCGACACAGATGATTTTCCCGATGTCGGACTCAAAAAGTCCTATTTAGATGGCAGAGCTATGCTGGTAAAGAAGGCTAAAGTCATCCCGATTGAATGTATTGTAAGAGGATACATCTCTGGCTCGGCATGGAAAGAATATCTAAAATCAAAGAGCGTGACCGGGATCAGTTTAAAGGACGGATTAGAAGAGTCGGCAAAATTTGAACGCACCCTTTTTACTCCATCGACTAAAGCAACCGATGGACATGATGAAAATATCAGTATTGATAGGATGGTAAAGATAGTCGGTATCGATCTTACGAATAAACTGGAAGCGCTCTCGCTAGGCATCTACGAAAAAGCTGCCGTCCATGCAAAGGGTAAGGGAATAATCGTGGCCGATACGAAATTTGAATTCGGGATTGTAGATGGCGAAATATTACTGATAGATGAGGTGTTGACCCCGGATTCCTCGCGATTCTGGCCGGTCGTTGAGTATGGGGCGGGAAGGTCTCAACCAAGTTTTGACAAGCAATTCGTAAGGGATTATCTTGACAGTATCGGCTGGGATAGAAAACCGCCGATTCCCGATCTACCCAAAGAGATAATTGAAAAAACCAGTAATAAATATATAGAGGCATATGAGTCGATAACCGGGAAAAAATTTAAACCGAAGGGAAGTTGATATGCCGAAGGTCAAAATATATGTAACGCTAAGAGACGGTATTTTAGACGTTCAGGGAAAGATGATCCACCGTGCGCTCGGATCACTTGGGTATGAGAATGTAGATGAAGTCAAAGTGGGGAAGTATCTTCAATTAGAATTTGAAGATGATGCAGATATTGATCAAAAGATAAAAAAGATGTGTGAGCAACTTCTTACCAACCCTGTCATCGAAGACTACACATACGAGGTGGAATAGACTTGAAAGCCGGTGTCGTCATCTTTCCGGGCTCAAATTGCGAGACTGACACGTACGATGCTCTTAACTATTTGGGTTTTAATACCGAATATATCTGGCACCGCGACTCTAGCCTTCACAAAGTCGACCTAGTCATTCTTCCCGGAGGGTTTTCCTATGGGGACTATCTGCGGTGCGGTGCGGTCGCCAGGTTTTCAGAGATAATGGAAGAGATATCCAGATTTGCCGACTCGGGCGGCCTGGTAATCGGTATATGTAATGGATTTCAAATTCTTCTTGAGGCAGGCTTGCTCCCGGGAGCGATGCTACACAATAAGAGCCTTAAGTTTATCTGCCAAACGGTGAATTTACGTGTCGAAAACAATACCCTTCCCTTTACTAACCAGTGTGGTGCCGGTGAGATATTAAGGATACCGATAAATCACTACGAAGGTAATTATTTTATTGATGATGAGGGCCTTAAGGAATTAGAAGACAATTCTCAGGTTGTCCTTCGCTACGTCGATGAAAATGGTGAGGCTACTGCGGATGCCGCTCCAAACGGTGCCTTAGCAAACATTGCCGGTTTAACTAATAAAAGTGGGAACGTTTTTGGTCTGATGCCTCATCCTGAGAGGGCTGTCGAGGAGATACTTGGTAGCGTTGATGGAGCTAAATTATTTTTATCCGCAAAGATCAGCAAAGAAGCAGTAAGTTGAGTAAAACTACTAGAGATGTACCCAAATATCAACAGTTGGGGCTAACGTCGTCAGAGTATGAGGCTATCGGCAGGACTCTTGGAAGAGAACCCGAGGACGTTGAGTTAGCGATCTACTCGCTCATGTGGTCAGAGCATTGTGGTTACAAGCACTCCCGTTCAACTCTAAAAAAACTGCCAACAACAAAAGATTATGTACTTCAGGGTCCCGGGGAGAATGCTGGCGTCATCGATATCGGTGAGGGAAAAGCGATTGCTATAAAAATAGAGAGCCACAATCATCCATCAGCGGTAGAACCGTTTCAAGGAGCAGCTACAGGCGTTGGAGGGATTGTAAGGGACATTTTCGCAATGGGAGCTAGACCGCTTGCCAGCCTTAACTCACTTCGTTTCGGGGATCCGACGAAGCCACGTCAGAAATACCTTTTTGAAGGGGTCGTCTCGGGGATCGGATCATACGGTAATTGCCTTGGCGTTCCTACGGTTGCCGGCGAAGTATATTTTGAAGACTCATATGAGGGCAATTGCTTGGTGAACGCGATGACAATTGGCATACTGCCTAAGTCAAGGCTGATAACAGCAAAAGCAAAAGGCATTGGCAATCTTGTCGTCTTGATGGGATCGAAGACAGGACGTGATGGCATTGGTGGCGCAAGCGTGCTTGCAAGCCAAGAGTTCGACGAGACTCTCCAAGAGAAGAGACCCAGTGTTCAAGTAGGAGATCCATTTACTGAAAAACTTCTTATTGAAGCATGCCTTGAGCTACTTGATAAGAATTTATTGGCGGCCCTTGGTGATCTTGGTGCTGCCGGTATAACAAGTTCTGCTTCGGAGATGGCAAGCAGGGGTGGGGTCGGCATAGATATTGATGTCTCAAAAGTTCCCTTACGTGAACCTGGCATGTCTCCATCAGAGATAATGATATCCGAGTCCCAAGAGCGAATGCTAGCTGTTGTCGAACCCAAAATGGTAAGTGAAGTAGAGGCCGTTTGTAATAAATGGGGAATACCGGCAACAGTAGTCGGTAAGATCACGGAGACTGGCAAGATGGACGTCTATGATGGCAAAGAGAAAGTCGGCAGCATGCCTGTCATCTCGCTGACAGATGAGGCGCCTATCTATGACATCGAGCCGATAATGCCCGAGTACATTAAAGAAGTCCAGAAGATGGGGGACGTCCCTACTTTTCCTGAAGATATGAACGCCACCCTTCTTAAGATGATCGGATCACCTAATCTGTGTAGCAGAGGATGGATATGGAGGCAGTATGACCATCAAGTACAGACTAACACCGTAGTCCTTCCCGGATCGGATAGTGCTGTTCTTCGTTTAAAAGGAACCAAAAAAGGCTTAGCCCTCACTGTAGATGGAAACGGAAGATATTGTTATCTAGACCCTTTCATGGGAACCCAGATCGCCGTAGCTGAGGCAGCCCGAAATATCGTTGCTACCGGGGCCACTCCGATGGCGGTCACCGATTGTTTAAATTTTGGAAATCCCGAAAAAAGTGGAATATCGTGGCAGTTCAGGAAAGCGATAGATGGAATGGCACAGGCCTGCCGGCATTTTGATATACCCGTTGTAAGCGGGAATGTGAGTTTTTATAACGAGTCTTTCGGAAAGGCTATTTATCCGACACCGACAGTAGGAATGATCGGGCTTCTGGATGACGTTGAAAAAAGGACAACGACGCCATTTAAGGATGCCGGCGATCTAATATTATTGATCGGCCAGATGGCAACTGTCGATGGACAAAGCGATGAAGAAATATTCTCCCTGCTTGGGGGTAGCGAATACTTAAAGACAATCCATAAACGCATTGAGGGCCTGCCTCCAGAACTCGATCTGGATTTAGAATCGAGAAGTCAAGACCTTTGCTTGGAAGCGATAAAAAACGGGATACTCTCCTCGGCTCATGATATAAGCGACGGTGGCCTTGTAGTCGCTCTTTTGGAATCATGTTTGTACGGTGATATCGGAGCTAAGATTGAGTTAGCTGTTGAAGAAGAATCTTTTGTTAAGATAGTGGTTGAGCTATTCAATGAGGCTCAGTCCAGGTTTATTGTAAGTCTAAAAGAGAAGGATCTTGGAGAATTTGGGGAAATATCTAAAGAAGTCGGGGCTGATTTTATGGTCATAGGTAAAGTTGGCGGTGACAGATTGATAATAAATGATAAAATTGATGTATCGATTAAAGAGATGAAAAAGCCTTGGGAAGAGGCTATTGATAGTCTGGTGGAATAAATGGTCAATGGGTCTATTGGATTTCCCGAAATGATCCCGCAAAATCGAAAAACTACTGGTAGCGATCGCATCCGAGCTGGCGAGATAGAGAACACAGATGCATCTTTTGAAACGGATGATAAACCTGAAGAGGCCTGTGGAGTCTTTGGTATATTCGCACCCGGAAAAGATATATCGAGGATAATCTATTTTGGTCTACACGCACTCCAACATCGCGGCCAAGAAAGCGCTGGGATCGCCGTAGCCGATGGCAGCTCTATTCTTATCTATAAAGACATGGGCTTAGTTCCTCAAGTTTTTGATGAGAGAAAACTTTCGGGTCTTCAAGGGGATCTAGGAATCGGCCATGTAAGGTATTCCACTACAGGATCGCCCTGTTGGGAGAATGCCCAGCCTGTTCACAAGGCTTATTCTCATGGCACGCTTGCCCTTGTCCACAACGGTAATCTTATCAACTCAAAACAATTGAAAGACGAGTTAGTCCGAGGCGGCCGAAAACTTTCCTCTACCAGTGACACCGATCTTGTAGCCGAAAAGATAGTCTGGTATTCCAACTCCCATATCGAACCAGCCGTAGAAAAGACGATGAAGATGTTAAAGGGCGCCTATGCGATCCTTATAATGACTGAAGATAGGCTTATTGCCATTAGAGACCCCTATGGCATAAAGCCCCTATCGCTCGGAAAGATAGGAGATGAGTGGGTGGTCGCATCGGAGACCTGTGCTCTTGATATCGTGGGGGCTGTTTTCGAGCGTGATGTAGAGCCGGGCGAGATGGTGGTAATAACTAAAGATGGGATAAACTCAA
Organism: Actinomycetes bacterium; assembly: GCA_030597945.1. GTDB lineage: Bacteria > Actinomycetota > Aquicultoria > CAJVYJ01 > CAJVYJ01 > JAUVQW01. Next base: position 5,823 of record JAUVQW010000008.1, on the reverse strand, counting down.
AACAAGTTATCCCGGCCGAAAAACCTTCGATGTGTGTTTTTGAATTTATTTACTTTGCCAGACCTGATAGTTATATCTACGATTGCAATCTTTACAGTGCCAGAAAGAATATGGGGATCGAACTTGCCAGAGAGTCGTCTGTAGACGCCGATATCGTAATCGGTATGCCGGATTCTGGAACGCCGGCGGCGATCGGTTTTGCCGAAGAGTCGAAAGTTCCATATGGAGAGGGACTTATAAAAAACAGATATGTAGGAAGGACTTTCATCCAACCTGATCAAACGCTAAGGCAACTAGGCGTTAAGATGAAACTTAATCCTCTTAAGGGAGCCATCAAAGGCAAAAAAATTATTTTAGTTGACGATTCGATAGTAAGAGGCAACACTTGCCGTCAGATAGTCTCTGTCTTAAAAGAGTCCGGCGCAAAAGAGGTGCACGTAAGGATTAGTTCTCCCCCTATTACCTATTCATGCTATTACGGGATCGATACCGATAACAGTGATCAGCTTATCGCCTCAAATAAAAGCGAGGAAGAAATAAGAAGTTTTCTCGGTGCCGATAGTCTGTCATACTTAAGCTTGGATGGTCTCATCAAGGCGATGGGCCTAGAGAAAGACCATTTCTGTCTAGCTTGTCTTAACGGGAGCTATCCGATTCCTCGAACAAAAGAATTATCGATTAGCAAAACGCTCTTAGAGAAAGAGAAAGTCTAAGGAAGACTGCTCTTTTTGAGCTTTATAGATCGAAACGGAGAAAACGATTTACTCAAATCGAGGTTTTACCTATAAGCAAGCCGGTGTTGATATCGATGCCGCCAACAAGACAGTTGACCTCATCAGAGATATCGCAAAAAGCACTAATCGCAGTGGCGTTATGGGTGACATAGGAGCTTTTAGCGGTCTTTTTGGTCTCGATAGCAGCAGGTACAAGGAACCAGTGCTCGTATCTTCAACCGACGGTGTAGGCACCAAACTTAAAATCGCTCAGGCCATGGATGTTCATAATTCTATCGGCATCGATCTTGTAGCAATGGTCGTAAATGACTTAATCGTAACCGGAGCTGAGCCGCTCTTTTTTTTGGACTATCTTTCGATTGGAAAGGTAAAGCCAAAGAAGGTGGCCGAGATCATCAAAGGTATAGCTGAAGGGTGCCGCACAGCTGGTTGCGCTCTGATTGGTGGCGAGACAGCTGAGCATCCGGGGGTGATGGAGGATGACGATTATGATCTCGCGGGTTTCGCAGTTGGTGTAATCGAGAAGGAAAAGATTATTGATGGGCAAAATTCGAAAGAAGGAGATAGTCTGATCGCTCTGGCATCTAACGGTCTGCATTCAAATGGATTTTCATTTGTGAGAAAACTTTTCAACACGGAAGACGAGGAAAAATTAGGCCAAAAGATCTCTAAGCTGGACAAGACTCTTGGTGAAGAACTGCTAAGACCGACTAAAATATACGTTGGTATTATACAGCAGATGATCAAGGAAGATCTGCCCATAGGTATCGCTCATATAACCGGGGGAGGACTCATGGAAAATATTTCTAGGATAATTCCGGACACTTTAGACGCAGTGATAGATAGGGGATCATGGAGCATTCCTCCGATATTTCAGCTTATCCAGGAACATGGAAACGTTGATGACGATGAGATGTTTAGGACTTTTAATATGGGTATCGGCATGATTATAACAGTATCTAAGACGAACGAATCTAAAGCTTTGGAACTACTAGGTAAGCTTGGAGAGACGGCGTTTGCCTGTGGTCAACTTGAACAGGGAAGCAAGAAAGTAAGATTTTAATGCCAAAAGCCAAATTGGGAGTATTGATTTCCGGAGATGGCTCCAATCTTCAAGCTATAATAGATAGGATAGAAGCCGGTCGGTTGAATGCGGAGATATCGGTTGTCATAAGCAGCAAAAGGGATGCTTACGGCCTAAGAAGAGCGGCTGATCATGGTATTAACAGCGTCGCTGTTGTGCGAAAAGATCATAAAAACGCTGAAGAGTTTAATTTAGCTATACTGAAGGAATTACAAGATAACCAAGTGGACCTGGTAGTATTGGCCGGTTTTATGCTACTAATCGGTAGCGAGGTTTTATCAGCATATCCAAATCGGGTAATAAACCTTCATCCGGCATTGCTTCCATCTTTTCCCGGGGATAATGGGATAAAGGACGCATTGGATTACGGGGTACGTATAACAGGGGTAACTGTTCATTTCGCTGACAAGACTTTCGATACGGGTCCGATAATATTACAGGATTTTGTTCCTGTTCATCAGAACGACTCGGAGGAGGAGCTTGCCAAAAGAGTTCATAAGACGGAACATGAGTTGCTTCCAAGAGCCATACATCTCCTGGTCGAGGGCCGTATACGGCGCGATGGAAGAAAGGTAAGTATCTTAGGAAGAAATTCTGAGCAAAAAGGACTAAAGATCACATTTTAGATATTTTATTTGACAATATTATTCTTATTAGGAGGGAACAGCGTGGGCCTTGGAAGTTCAACTGAAAATCTAAAAGAAATAAAGGACGTTAAGATAAGAAGGGCACTTATTAGTGTATCCGACAAAAACGGCCTTGATCGTCTTGGTCAAGGATTAAAGAAGCACGGAGTCGAGATCCTTTCTACGGGGGGAACGGCGGCTTATCTGGAGGGCGCCGGGGTCCCTGTAACATCTGTAAGTGATGTCACTAAATTTCCGGAAATGCTTGAAGGAAGAGTAAAGACGCTTCATCCGGCTATACACGGCGGATTACTCGCGGACAGAAGAAAAGATTCTCATCTAAAGCAGATCGATGAGCATGGGATAGTGCCAATCGATATGGTGGTCGTCAATCTCTATCCTTTTCAAGAGACCGTCAAAAAAGAAGGCGTGACCATGGATGAAGCGATAGAAAATATCGATATTGGCGGACCATCGATGATAAGGTCAGCGGCAAAGAACTTTTATGGCGTAGCAGTTATTGTCAGCCCCAGCCGCTATGTGGAGATACTTGAAGAAATGGATCAAAATGATGGATCGCTAAAGCTCGAGACACGAAAAGATCTGGCCAAGGACGCGTTTGAACATACGGCCGCTTACGACGAGGCGATATATGAGTATATGGAGGACGATCACGAATACCCGCCGATGATCAAGCTTGTCTTCGAAAAGGTCCAGGATCTTAGGTACGGCGAGAATCCTCATCAAAAGGCTGCTTACTACCGCGATGAGATAGTAATGCCTGGCATGCTCGCTTCTATGCAGCAACTTCACGGCCCGGAACTTTCTTATAATAATATATTAGATCTGGAAGCCGCATGGAGGATCATTGGAGAGTTTATGGTGCCGGCATCGGTTGTAATAAAACATAACAATCCGAGCGGCGTTGCCGTAGCTGACAATTGTATCGACGCTTTTGAAAGAGCCTGGAACTGTGATCCGGTTTCGGCTTTTGGAAGTGTTTTATCGTTTAACAGGATCGTCGACAAGGCATTAGCTGAAAAGATAATAGAAAATTTCTCCGAAGCGGTGATCGCACCCGGTTTTCTAGAGGAAGCACTGGAGGTGCTAACGACTAAGAAGAATCTTCGTATTCTTACAGCAGGCGAGGAACGACCGGATCATTCCAGCATAAAAGATATTAAAAGAGTCGATGGAGGATTGTTGATCCAAGACATGGATCCTCACGGTGACAATAGAGAAGAAATGAAAGTCGTAACTAAATTGGAGCCCTCAGATGAACAGTGGGAAGATCTGCTTTTTGCGTGGCGGGTGGCGAAACATGTAAAGTCAAACGCCATTGTGTTGGTTAAAAATCTGGCAACAATAGGAATAGGGGCAGGTCAGATGAGCAGAGTAGACTCTTCAGAGCTATCGATCAAGAAAGCTGGTGGACCGGATAAGTGCAAAGGGGCGGTACTAGCTTCGGATGCTTTTTTCCCTTTTAAAGATGCGCTCGAAGCCGCAAAGGCGGCCAACATTAAGGCCATTATACAACCGGGCGGGTCTATAAGAGACGATGAAGTTATTGAGGCAGCCGATGAAGCGGGGATTGCCATGGTCTTCACCGGAATGCGTCACTTTAGGCACTAGTCGAATATAACGCATTAATCTGCTAACATAATCGAAGATGAGTAGGAGGAGTAAATGGGTAAGAGTGAAGCGCTTAAGGCAATAGGACTCTTTACTACGCTTGGCTTGTTTGTTGTCGGCGGTGGTTATCTTTATTACGCTAGCAGGAAAACAGATAAACTGTTTACCGTTGCTACCTTTAGAGCATTAACGCTACTGGGAGTGCTAGTGGTGGTACAGATCGCCGGTTTTATTCTTAGCAGATAGTTTATGCCTGAACTTCGACAAGATATAATTTCCGGTCGCTGGGTAATTATTGCGACTAATAGGGCTTAAAGGCCCGACATGATGTCTATACAGAGGGTAAGCACTGTTACGAAAGAAAAGAGCTGCCCTTTTTGTGAAGGCCATGAGATATTGACCCCACCCGAGATCGATTCTATTCGCCTAAACGGCTCAAAATCCGATGAAGATGGATGGCGGGTAAGGGCCGTACCAAATAAGTACCCTGCTTTTGGCCAAGATGGCGATCTTATTGAAGAATCTTTTTACGGCTTAAAAGCAGCTGATGGTCATCACGAAGTCATCATCCATACCCCTGAACATTCAACCGGACTCGGTGAACTCAGCGTTGAGCAAATAGATTTAATTTTATCATTGTACCGAAAACGGTACTTGGCCATGAGTGATGACCCTAATATAAAATCAACCCTTGTCATTGTTAATCACGGGCGGGAAGCGGGAGCATCGCTTGAGCACTCTCATTCTCAGCTATTTGCGATGCCGATGATCCCAACTGAGATAAAACTGGAGTACGATTCCTTTGATGGACACATAAAAGAAAACGGCGATTGTGTCTTTTGTGATCTGATCACTCATGAGCAAACTGCAAAAATAAGGGTGGTTGCTGAAAATGAAAGGTTTATCGCTTTTTGTCCCTATGCATCTAGAGTTCCTTTTGAGACATGGATACTCCCGAAAGATCATTTAGGGGCATTTGAACTATCAAATGACGAGACGATAATGTCGTGTTCAGAGATTTTACAGAGCGTATTGGAAAAGTTGAAAGTAAAGTTAAACGACCCTCCATTTAACTACTGGATACATACTCGTCCCGCGGGCCAGGGAGATTTTCATTGGCATATTGAGATATTACCGAAACTCTCGGTTGCTGCCGGGTTTGAGATGGGAACGGGTATTATGATAAATGTTGTTAAACCGGAAGATGCGGCCGATTATCTAAGGACAAAGTAAACCACTTACTTCATTGACACAATTTTTTGGGTATAGTACTATTTCCTAGTTTGTTTGCTCGTTTAATTAAGTGGTATGAGGGCCGTTAGCTCAGTTGGCAGAGCACCGGACTTTTAATCCGGGTGTCGAAGGTTCGAATCCTTCACGGCTCACCAGAGAAACTCTAAGGGGGTATCTACGGCGTCATCTTTCGGAGTTTTTACGTGTCACGTACTTCTCGTACGCTCCACTTGAAACTCCTTAGCTTCCTTGTATCTTTCCCCTTAGAGATTCTCTGATCTGTTTCTTATGAAGGTTCGAACCTTAAAAGGGGCTATATTTTACGGGGAAAATACTTTTCCCCGTAATCTAACTCAAGGAAAGAAAAATATTAAAAGGTAAACGTGAGTTTGCCTTTTAAGGAACGAGCCACGCTCGGGAGGCCCTTTGTCTTTTAAGGAGGGGCCCGGTGGGAGAGCGAGTAGACAGGTTGGATATCCTTCACGGCTCACCAGAGAACATCTAAGAGAGTCAT
>JAUVQW010000173.1 GCA_030597945.1 Actinomycetes bacterium | reverse complement strand
TTCAGACGGGGATTTATTTGGTTTAGAGGCCTTGATGTAAGACAATTATCTAAAAATGTTTGGCACTATCTCGTCTCTACAAAATATCGCTGGAGTATATCCCAAACGTACGTGGGACGAAAAATAGACATGTGGATCGAGCGCAAGTTTATTGACCAGGATGAAGCTGAACATTTGCGGACAGTATTGGGAGAAGAAGATGTTAGCTCGTATCTCACCGACTTTAGCGTACATCTTGCTATCAAGCTACCGATCAAGATCATACAGTGGATGGTCATGCCAACACTCTGGGCCATCGGTATTATTGATGGTACGATCTTTGCGCTGGTCGCGATCTTCGGTGGATCAATAGGTCGCACCATATATACTCTCAGTCGGGTCTTTCAATCCACCTTTCAGCGACAGCGTAGACCGTGGATCGCTCTTTTCGTCGGAGCCATACAGGGGGTGGGCACAATAGCTTATCCTCTTCAACTTCTATACCGGGGGTCAGAACGCGGCGGCGAATTAGCCAGGTTCATTATTTATGACAGTTTAGCTTCAATAGGCCGTAGAGTACCGATATGGGGAGGCAAAGACTCTCAGGTAGAGCATTACTTTGTCCGCATCGGGACCAGTACGGTCAACTGGCTCGGTTATTTAAGTCAAAGCCATTACTCTTATAAGCGGTTACTAGTCTTCGCCCTATTGACATCAATATTAGTGCTCATCTACATGTGGGGTAAAACAATATAAACTTTTTAAAAAATATATAAAAACAACCTTGGCGCTTCTCTTAGCTTTTTTCCTCTACCCCTTACGCTTCTAGCATATCCTCTCTTCAACCAGGACGTCCACGACCGCCGGGTCGGCTAAAGTGCTTGTATCACCGATCTCGTTAATATCGCCGCAGGCGATCTTTCGAAGTATCCTTCTCATAATCTTTCCCGATCTGGTCTTGGGAAGGGCATCAGCAAACTGGATTACATCAGGAGAAGCGATCGGTCCCAATTCACTTCTTACCTGCTTAACCAACTCTTTTTTTAATTCCTCTGTTGTCTCACGGTCTTCTTTAACTGTTACAAAACAATAGATCCCTTGTCCCTTTATCTCATGGGGGAAACCGACGACGGCCGCTTCGGCTACGGCCGCATGAGTGACCAAAGCGCTTTCGATCTCAGAAGTCGACAGTCGGTGCGCCGATACCTTTATGACATCGTCTATTCTTCCCATTATCCAGTAATAACCGTCTTCATCTATGCGACAACCATCACCTGAGAAAAAGACATCGGGAAACATAGAGAAATAGTTCTTCTTTAAGAGTTGATTCTTTTTATCACCATATAAGCCGCGAAGCATGCCCGGCCAAGGCTTGGTAAATCCAAGGAGGCCGCCCTCATTGACTGACGACTCGCTACCATCCTGTCGATAGACTTTTGCTTCCACGCCAAAAAATGGTTTCGAGGCAGAGCCTGGTTTAATCGGAGTAGCCGGAAGCGGAGTTATCATGATCCCACCGCTCTCCGTCTGCCACCAAGTATCCAATATCGGGCAATTGCCTTTACCAATATTGTTGTAATACCACATCCAAGCCTCCGGATTTATCGGCTCTCCTACCGACCCCAAAAGCCTTAGGCTGGAAAGATCATGTTTTTTAGGCCACTCTTCCCCGCTTCTCATCAGGGATCTTATTGCCGTCGGCGCTGTATAAAAGATATTGACCTTATAATCTTCTATCATCTTCCAAAATCTGTCCGGCTCCGGATAGGTAGGTACGCCTTCAAACATGACACTGGTGGCCCCATTTGAAAGGGGGCCATATACAAGATAAGAATGTCCGGTTATCCAACCAATATCGGCCGTACACCAAAAGATATCATCATCTTTAACATCGAATATCCATTTAAAAGTCAGATGGACATAGACTAAATATCCTCCAGTCGTGTGCAGAACACCCTTTGGCTTACCCGTACTTCCGCTGGTATATAGGATAAAGTTAGGATCCTCCGCATCCATTACTTCCGGTTCGCACTTACTATTAATATCACCCTTATTTATCTCTTCATGCCACCAAAGATCTCTTTTTTGATCCATATCAGGATCGCTGGAACCCCTGTCAAATACGATGACTTTCTCAACACTGGGAGAATCTTTCAATGCGATATCGGAGATCTTTTTCAGTTCGATCGTCTTTCCCGCGTGATAGCTTACATCCGAAGTTATCAATATTTTCGCACAGCAATCATTTATCCTCGTCTTCAGCGCTTCTGCCGACAGGCCAGAGAAAACTACAGAATGGATAGCACCGATTCTGGTACATGCAAGCATCGATATGGCGAGTTCGGGAACCATGGGAAGAAAAAGAGCAACCATGTCGCCCTTCTTTACCCCGTGCTTTTTAAGTACGTTAGAAAATTTACAGACTTCGGT
>JAUVQW010000095.1 GCA_030597945.1 Actinomycetes bacterium | reverse complement strand
CGGTCATATGAAGTTTTACTTCCTCAAACGTCATTTCTTCATTATCAGTCTAAGCAATGTACCGACAAAGTACAAATAACTCACGGGAGGTAAAATAAAATATAATAGCTATAAGCAGCTAAGATCGTATTTTTGCTGGGGCGCCAGGATTCGAACCTGGGAATGGCGGCACCAAAAGCCGCTGCCTTACCGCTTGGCCACGCCCCATTAGTAAATAAAAAAAGACTTAGAAAACAGCACCACTTATTCTAAAAAAAAATACGCTGCGTTTCAAGCGCTAGCGTAGATTTACCCTTTAGTTTTTTAATTTAAGATTATTAAAGCACAGTTTCAGGTCCCAGCTCATCAAATTTTCCTAGGACGGCGACTTGGATAGCATCTCTGGTATCCGCGTTAATCGGGTGGGCAATATCTTTGTGATCGCCATTAGGCAGTTTTCTGCTTGGCATAGCTACGAAAAAGCCGTTCTCACCTTTTACAATGCGTAGATCGTGAATGACAAACTGATCGTCTATCGTAATACTGGCGAGGGCTCTAACTTTTTTCATCTCCACCGGTCGGATCGATACCCTGGTTATTTCCATCAAATTGCTCCAAATAAGGGGTTAAGAATAACTACAATTTTTTTATGATCTTGCTTGAATTTTTAATCCTACCGTACACCCTGTAAGAACAGTTCTATTAACATAGCATCGAAATTTTTTAGAAACATCCCCCGTTTAGGTGATTTTAGTGCTTGCATGAAGGTTTTTAGGCGCAGATGCGTAAAAAGAAACGCTGACAATTGTTGTGCTAGCCACATATCGCTAAATTGAAATCTGTAAAGAGAAGATTTTTAGATCTACATAAGAGTATTAACGGGAAAGTTCTTGCTTTGCCGCCATTTTTTGCTTAAACATCTCCAGATCCTCTTGCCTGTCGATATCTACACCGACTTCAGCATGATCGGTTATTATAACTCTTGTTTTTGAGGCTAATATCAAACTCGCCTTTGCTTCGATCTCTTCCATTTTTATCCTTTTTAATAGAAACCTGATGATGGTAGATAAGCCGATCACGCCTATCATTTTAAGAGGCCTTTTTCGATTAGCAAATATTTGTTCTGCCCGCTCCCTATTTTTTAGAAAAGCGATCTTGTTGATCAAAATAATATTTCCCCCGGTATAGGCTCCATCTTCTATGAAAAAATAGGTCCTTTTACTTTTTGGAAACTGAGCCTCAACTACCTTCTTTGATACGATCGGATAGTAGACTGCTGCATCTATTTTGGAAGTATCTTTTATAAAATCATCTATTATCTTTGCCGTAAGCAGAGGGATGTCGGAAGATACTAATAGAAAATTGCCGTCCGGTCCGAGATAGTCTAAGCCCTTAGTGATATTGGCTGTAATTGTATCTTCGGTGTAGATAATCTTATCGGCAAGAGCAGCCCAATTCTCATCTTCGATCTTCTTTGGAGTCAGAACTACGATCTTCCCAATATTAGTTGAGTTTGAGAGAGCATCCAGCACATATTCGATCATAGGCCTGCCGCCTATATCAAGAAGCGCTTTTACAGGGGGGCGGTTTTCTATATCAAAGCCCTCTACTTTTCCTCCCGCAAGGACTAGAGCATCGATCTTCAATAGTCTCTCCTAACCTTGATTGACCGCTCGGCAGACATAAGAATAGGGTACCGCATTTCTTAGTTTTTTGTTGACCTGCTTTGCTCTTTCTTCATCATCGAAAACGGATACGACTGTTGGCCCACTGCCACTGACTACCGCTCCCAGAGCCCCTTCTTTCAGAGCGATGTTTTTTAAGGTTTCGCTTTTCTGGCATTTTTTCAAGGCGGCCATCTCAAGACCGTTATAAAGGTGGTCCGCGATCTGATGGACATCTTTTTTGCCTATAGCAAGTAATATGCTTTTAATGTCCGGCGATGTAACCGGCCGAAGCTTATCGAATTCCGTGTAGACATCCTTTGCGCTTACTGACTCACCCGGATTAGCTATTACAAAAAAAATATTGCTTTTGGTTAAATCTTCCACTTCACTGACAATCTGGCCATAACCCTCGATAAGCCTGGTTCCTCCTCTAATGAAAAATGGGACATCAGAACCAAGTTCGGCGGCCAAAGTTTCAAGCTTAGAAGTAGGTAAATTAAGACTCCATATCTTGTTTAAAGCTACGAGCGTCGCTGCCGCATTACTGCTTCCACCGCCAAGTCCTGCCGCGACCGGGATTCTCTTCCTTATGTCAATACCGATACCAGTGTCGACATTAAATTTTTCTTTAAGTAGCTTTGCCGCTTTATATGCAAGATCAGCCTCTCCTCCCAGTTTTTGGTCATCAGATTCTACTCTTATTTTTTCAGAAAGAAAAAAGAAAAGCTCATCACTGAGATCGATAGTCTGCATAATACTTCTGACCTGGTGATACGAATTAGGCAACTTGCTGCCTACCGATAGATAGAGATTTATTTTTGCGTAGGCCTTTATTGATTTCATCAATAGATCAAACCTAACATATAATTATTATGAACAAAAAAATTTGCAAATAAAAAATGGCTCTGTTAGATTCTTCAGCCTACCAGAGCCACTCGTCTTTTCTGCTTCTATTGGAGCCAGGGAAGCAGATTTTTCCCGTCGTCGAGATGAGTAAGTTCGACCGTTTTCGTCAACACATCCGCATAAGAATACGAAACGCGCCTTGATCGATCTCTCTTCTCCTCTACTTTTAGTACAAATAGATTTGGGTGAGTTTCTTCTAATGTACCCATTCGTTCGATGATCTTACATCTTCCCATATTGGCCCTGATCTTCATCCTGATTCCAATATGTTCTTTTAGATCGGTCTTGATCTTGCTGACGACTTCCGTTTGTTGGAGATCGCTAGGCAGACTCATAGAACCCTCCGAGGATATTGACAACCGAGATTTATTTTAAGTTAACGCAACCAAAAAATCAATGTTAAATATAAATGGCTTTAACGAAATAACGAGAAGTACATGGCTATATCTTTCCAAATCTGCGCTCAATTAAACATGTTCTTCTGCTTGCGCCAAAAATACTATATTTGATTGCCTTTATCCAATTTGTTTGAGCCGCCATCTTTGACTAGTCTTTTATGTTTCTTTTCCCATATAATAATCTTTAGTCTTAAGGAAGGTTGTAATGATTATGCCAATTACTAAGTGGGGTGTTAGAAAAGATAAGACTATTCAAGAAGTCGTAAAGATGCTAAGAACCATGGCTGACGAGATCGAGAATGAAAAAAAAATAAAAGTCGATAATCATAAAGTCGAGCTGCCCGATATCGTCGATACAAAAATAAAAGTTAAATTAAAGGACGACCAAACAAAATTTTCGATAAAATTATACTGGAAAGAGAATGATCTTCTTAAGTCCCCTGAGACTGAAATCGATAGTAAGCATATACTACCAGCGATCACTGCCAAAAAATTTAAAGAGATGAAAAAACTTATGGAAGACTCGCTTTATAACTTAGAAGAGAATTTAAAAAAAGAAGAATCGATTAATGATCGAAACATTGAGATATTTAACATCACTCTTAGCGATTTTAAAAAACGAGCAAAACCAGAGTGGCAAGTAAGCTTAGTTGAATTAGAAAATCTAACAAATAAACTTCTGGAGAACCTTATGAAGAGTGAGAGATCCGCGGCTATATATAACATCCAACAAATCTGGGAGCTGAAAGAAAAGTACCATATAATCTATAAGTAAAATCCTTCGACGATTTTATGCGTGCGAAAGATGCGACAGCCCGGTATTACCAAGAGCAACTACCCTATCTTTTCCAAGTTTCTTAGCCTCGTACATGCTCTTATCGGCCCACTTAATGAGTTCGTCATCGGTAGTCCCGTTTTCCGGATATACGGAAAGACCGATCGAGACAGAAAGTTGTTTTGCGGTATCTATTAAAGTCTTATTCTTGATCTCCGTTCTTATCCTATCAGAAATGATATAAGCTAACTTTATCGATGTCTCAGGAAGAATAATGACCAATTCCTCCCCGCCGTACCGAGCAGCAATATCACTAGAGCGGATCTGCTTCGTTATTACATCGGCAACGATCTTTAGCGCTTCATCGCCAGCCTGATGACCGAATCTATCATTAAATTCTTTAAAATTGTCTATATCTACAAAGGCAAGGGAGACCGGTGATTTTTTTCTGGCTGCCCTATTTAACTCTTCTGAAAATCTTGAACGAAAATGTCGGTAATTGTATAAATTGGTCAGATCATCCGTGATAGCTTCACTTCTTGCCTGTTGGTATGATAACTCCAATTTCTTGTAAAGCCCTTTATTCTCTTCATCTCTTAGTCTTAAAATATCAAGCATCCTATTGAAATGTTTTGCCAACTTTCCAATTTCGTCACTTCTATCGATCATGACCTCTTCGAAATCACCAACGGCGAGTTTTCTGGTCGACTGTTCCATATGAGCTATAGGATTCAAGATAACTCTCTTAAAAGTCATATACATGATGGACCCCATAATAAAAGCACCAATGATCCCGATAATGACAAGGCGACTTATTAATTCTGTAATTCTTGCCTGCTCTTCAACTGTAGACATGAATATCCTGATCATTGCTGTTGGTTTTTTATCCTGATATACAGGTGAACTGATAAGGATGGTGCTGCCTCTTCTCTCGATCATCTCTTCACTTTTTTCGAATAATTTTACAAACTCATTTGAAGTAACGACTTTTCTCTCATCGTCTGTACTAACGAAGGCAATATTATTCTCACCGCCTCTTATATGAATATCGATCTTTGTAATATCTAGATTATCTTTAACGACCTTATCGGTAATTATTTTAAATTTTATGGGATCAGTGATCTCTCCGGGATCGACGATCGATTTGATTACTTTAACTACGCTTACAGCGCTACGTTGATAATCTCGCTCAGCAGCTTTTCTAACATGTGAATGGGCTACTTGAGTAAAAATGGCAAACATTAT